>CAINOI010000025.1 GCA_903851465.1 uncultured Bacteroidota bacterium | reverse complement strand
TTTATCCTTTTCTACTCTTTTTCAAATTCGATAAATGAACAGGGGTAATACCTAAGTAGGATGCAATTAAATATTGTGGTATACGCTGATGTATGTTAGTGAAACTCCCTTCTAACGCATTATATTTTTCAATGATTGACTTGGAATCTCTATCAACTATATAGTTTACAAGTTCAACTACATGGGCTTCTGCCATATACCTTCCTAAGCGTTCTCCAGATGTGTAATTTTCAACGACATAATTCAACACTTCCATAGATACTTGAATCATTTCGCAATCTTCGATACATTTTACACTCATTAATGCTTTCAAATTATCTTTGTAATTATAGGGACCATATCCAGCTAATGTCATGTTTTCAGTTCTGAAATTATAAACTCTAGTGTAGCCTTCTTCATTGTCAATATAATATTTTACTATCCCCTTATTAATAAAATAAAAATAATGATTGGTTACCCCAGCTTTGATAATGATATCCCCTTTAGAAAAATGAACTATACGACATTTATCGTTTAAATCTTGTAATTCATTTTCTGTAATTTTTACATATTTTCTTATAAAACCATTAAACATCTCAAACTGATTATTCATAATATTGATTTTTAAATTGATTCAGTTAATATTTTACGATTTTTCTTCAAATTAGACAGGTGCACGGGTGTAATGCCTAAATAGGACGCAATCATATGTTGAGGAATACGATTATGTATATTTGGAAATGCTGCTTCTAAGTCGTTATATCTTTCGATGATCGTTTTTGTATCTCTTTGTATGACAGATTTTAGCATTTCTATCACATGCATTTCGGCCATAAATCTTCCCAAACGTTCACCTGACTCCATGTTTTTGATAACATAGTCAATCGCTTTCAATGGCACTTCAATCATTACACAATCCACTAAGCATTCAACATTGACTATAGCCTTTAAATGATCCTCATAATTATAAAGTGCATAACCAGTTACAGTCATTAGCTCAGATCTGAAATTGTATATCTTAATATTCCCTTTTGTATTTTCAACATAATTCCTAATGATGCCCTTTGTGATAAAAAACATGCTTTTTTGTGTTTCACCAGCTTTCATGATGATATCCCCTTTATTAAAATGAACTTTATGGCATTGTTCATTTAAAACTAATAATTCGGCATCTGACATATGTACAAATTGTTTAATGTACTGATTCAATTTTTCAAAATGGGCTGACATGCAATTTCTATTTTGTGTTATTAATTTAAATGCTTCTAATCATGTAGATAGGACTGCAAAATGTCCTGAAAAAAAATAAGCCCCAAATTGGGGCTGTAAAAAGAGACTTTCTCATTGTGAAATTGAAATTGCTCTATGTGTCATTGATTTTTCACATAGAGAAACTGTATATTTTCGGAGTTTACTATTTGATAATCAACTATTTAACACTTATAATAAATTCAGTTGGAGTAACCCCTACATACTTGTTAAATGAATTGTACATTGATCTTCGATTGTTAAAACCCGACATTTCAGACAATGCCTCAATCGTAAAGGACTCATATTTCTTAGCTTTCAATAACTCTTTAAGATATTCTACTCTATTCTTATTCAAGAGTTCGATAAAATTCTCATCGATTTCATTTTTTAAAAAATCAGCCACTTCGTTTTTTGTAGCATTTAGCTTTAATGCTAAGTCATCGATATTGGCTTCTGGGTTCAAATAATAGTTGTTTGAATAAAAAAGAAACTCAAAATTATTGAAAGTAACAACTTTATTTCTGGCAATTAATTGATTAAATGACCTAGCATATTTGTCATCGTCCAAGAACTTTGGCCTAAATAAAATAAAGAGCAAAATATAAAATCTAAAAATGAATAAGATTATGATAGAATCATCATACCCTGTTTTTATACCATTTAAATAAAGCACATAGACCAATAGTAAGGTTAACAACAATAGAAAAATGGCAAAATATAAACCAAATGTCCAGTTTCTTATGTTTATATCATACAAGTTCTTATTAGATGTATTTGATACTAATTTTATAAAAGTGTAGACAATTAAACTTAAAAAAAACAAACTACTAAGGAAAAAAAATACAAATTGGTAAGTGTAATACTGTTGTTGTAGCTGATTATTAATTAATCTTGGGAATTCAAAGCCATTAAAAATCGTAATTAAGAAAAAGGCAAGAAGAAATCCCTCGATGATATAAACAGATTTAGGAATTTTTTTTAAAACGATAATACAAAAGATATTGACAAAGACAACTGTACCAAAAAATCTTGTAATTGGTTTGTAATAGGGATTGGGATGATTCGTTAAATCAAGATAATCTAAGCCACTTGAAATAGTTAATAAAATGATCACACTTAACATGTAATATTTTAAAAGGCTAAATTTTTGATTACCTTTTATTAGTTCAATGATTGAAAAAATGCCAAGAATAGTAAGTGTAAAAGCAACGGTTGCATACATAGGGCACAAACCTATTATAAAAATAGCTTATAACCGAATTAAATCTACTAAATGTAAGCAACAATAGAATTATTCCAATCGATCCAATTTACATCTTCTTAGCGTCTTCCAAGAACTTTGCCAATCCGATATCAGTCAAAGGATGTTTTAACAAACCTAAGATAGAATCCAATGGACAAGTACACACATCTGCTCCAGCTTCTGCCGCTTTTACAATATGTAAGGCGTTTCGGATAGACGCTGCTAATATTTGAGTTTGGAAACCTTGTACATCATATATATGACGAATTTGACCAATTAGTTCCATCCCATCCCAAGAACTATCATCGATTCTTCCAATAAATGGAGAGACATAAGTTGCACCAGCTTTAGCAGCTAAAATTGCTTGACCAGCAGAAAATACCAATGTACAATTGGTACGAATACCATTATCTGTAAACCATTTGATGGCTTTGATACCGTCTTTAATCATCGGCACTTTCACCACAATATTTTTATGAATAGCAGCTAATTTTTTACCTTCTTCTACCATCGTTGCAAAGTCTGTTGACAACACTTCGGCACTGATATCACCTTCTACTAATTCACAGATGGCTTTATAATGTGCTGCAATGGCTTCCTCTCCTTTAACACCCACTTGTGCCATTAAAGAAGGATTGGTCGTTACACCATCTAAGATGCCTAAATCATTGGCTTCTTTAATTTGAGCTAAATTGCCTGTGTCAATAAAAAATTTCATATAGTAGGTTTATAGTTTAAAATTAATGCCACTTTTCCATATTAAAAATATAAAAAAGTGGCAGGCTACTCACATCGCACCGCTCAACCGCTTATCCTTGCTGTATTCCTACCCTGGGGAGGTTCAGCAGGAGCTGGTCGTGTAAGACCTGCCGGTGCGAAGGTAGTAAAATCAGACCGATTTTCCTAAGTAGGGTCCCCCGTTTTAAAGATAAAAAACTAGATTTGATTAAAATTTAAAGTTGAATACTGCCTTTGAAATAGCCAAAAGAATCAGTTTTTACAAACAAAAAAACTACACCCGATTCATAGTCAGACTATCTATCGCTGCAACCGCCATTAGTGTGGCAGCGATTTTATTGACTTTTTCAATCGTCAATGGGTTCCAATCTACCATTAGCAGTAAATTATTTTCCTTTTGGGGCCATATTCAAATTAGTGCTGTTGGTGGTGCAGGCTTAATAGAGGATCCTAAGGTGACTAATAAAATAAAGGCCATTCCAAATATCCAATCTACCTCGGCTTTTTTGAACCAAACCATAGTACTTGCAAAGGATGTCGAAATAGAGGGTCTGAACGCAAAAGGCGTTTCAGATTTTACAAGTATCCCCAATTTAATCAAAGGAAGATGCATTCAAAGCAATAGCCAATCCCCCTCCAAGGAAATTGTACTCTCAAAAAACATAGCCACTAAATTACATATTGTTGTTGGTGATCAAATAAGGCTTTATTTTTTTCAAAAGGATCAAATACAAGAAAGGAAATTAACGGTGGTAGGTTTATTTCATTCAGGAATCGAGGAATACGATCTTAAAAATGTATTTGTGGATATTCAATTATTACAACAAATGATTCAAACCCCTGCTACTATAACAGGCTATCAAATCAATGTAAAAGATTTAAGTAAAATAGGCGAAACTCAAAATCAAATTCAATCCATGCTTCCGGACAATTGGTTGAGCAGGGCAAGTACAGCAATTTATCCTCAACTTTTTGATTGGATAGAAGTGCAAAATATCAATAGGAACATCACCATTGTAATCATGCTCTTGATAGCCGTTGTGAACCTTATCACTTGTTTATTGATTTTATTATTGGAACGCATTCCAATGATTGGCAGTTTAAACGCATTGGGGGCGACACATGCTATGATCCAAAAAGTATTTTTATATCAGGCGAGTTTTATTGCATGCATTGGGATTGGACTGGGCGTTTTGATTGGCCTTGGACTTTCATTATTACAATTAAAATTTCAGTGGATAAAACTAGACGAGTCGGCTTATTTAATTGATGTACTGCCAATTCAAATTCAACCATTACAAGTGGTAGCTGTCATTTTTGGAACAGCCATCATTTGTTACTTATCTTTTCTTTTACCCACTATTTGGGTTAAAAGAATCAGTCCTGCTAAAGCAATCCGATTTAATTAATATTGCCATTTGGCTAAAATAATACCAGTTGCAACAGCTGCATTTAAAGATTCAGCACCACCCTGTTTTGGAATTGTAATTGGATCTGTGATCATAGCTAAAAGTGGAGATCGAATCCCTTTTGATTCATTGCCTATCACCAAAATACCTTCTTTGGCTAATGTTATTGATTGTATGGACTTCCCTTCGAGCACTGCTCCGTAAATTGGCAATTTGGAAGATTGAATCAGTTCGGCTAGATCGGCTACAAGCACTTCCACTCTTAAAATACTCCCCATGGTACTTTGAATAACTTTTGGATTATAGCAGCTTGCGGTATCGGCACTCACAATAATTTGATCAAGTCCAAACCAGTCGGCAGTTCTAATAATGGTACCTAAATTTCCTGGGTCTTGAATGCCATCTAAGAGTAAGGTTAATTTGCCCTTTAAATTAAAGGGTACATTGCCTTGCTTTTTCTCAACCAATGCCAATACTTGATTCGCCTTTTGTAATTGAGTCATTTTATCTAATTCAAAATCGGCTACCTCGGTCACATAATGTGGCTTAAAGGGTTGCGCTTGAATCCAATCCTTAGTGGCATAAGCTTGTCGAATCACCCATTCTGAAGCCATTAGCTCTTCCATCATCTTTGGCCCTTCTAGGATAAAAACAGATTCTTCTGCCCAATGTTTTTTATGGGCGAAAGATTGGATATATTTGAGTTCATTCTTATTGATCATGCGCATCCATTTAGGGAAAGTTAAAATTATTCGATTCTCATCAAGTTTGAGTCTATTCAGCCTTTTATTTTTTTTAAATAGCTGCGCAGATTTGAAAAGGGCTATTGTGCACAACTACCCAAAGGAAAAGGCATTTATTTACAATAATAAAATCATCGTCAAAGACGCCGAATCAAAACACAATGCCAAGGAACTCTCTATCGCATTAGATAATTATTGGGATGACAGTATCAAAGTGCTTAAGATTCGACAATATGGTTTTTTTAATACCATCATTAAGCCTCAAGCCTATCAGCCTGAAAGAATGAGTAGGTCCATACAATTCATGTCTAACTTTTTAGCAACGGAAGGCTACCATCACCCTGTCTTCACCCCTATTATTACCACAGATACAGTCAAAAAAGAATGGAGAACCACAGTGACAATGGAAGTTGAACTCAATAAAAAAACTTTATTAGACACCATCACTTATCAGTTATCAGATCCTATTTTACAAAATATTGCACTAAAAAATAGTCAAGATAGTTATTTAAAAAAGGGACAAGCTTTTTCCAACTTAAGCATCAATAACGAATTAGACAGATTAGTTACTTTATTTAGAGCGAGTGGATTTTATAATTTTACCAAAGAAAAAATATTTGCAGAAGTAGACACCATCGATGCCTCATTAATTATTTTACAACTTGATCCACTTAGTCAAATTACACAGATTACCGACGCAAAAGAAAAAATAAACCAAAATCCAAGTTGGAAAATTAGTATTCAATTAAGAAATCTAACAAAAGAGATCACCAAACAATATAGTGTTGGACAACAAATGTTTTATAGTGATCTTGCCGTATTGGACAACCCAGACAGCCTTCTTATCTATCCCCCATTAAAAAGAGATACCCTTTCTAATCTTATACACCTTTACAACTTCCCGAAATTTAAATCTTCGCTATTTAAAGAACAATCCTTCATCCAAAGAGGAAGCCTATTTAACGAAACGAGTTATTATCAAACGCTGAATAAATTTAGTAGCCTTGGCGCATGGCAACAAGTAGATGGCAGAACCACTATGGTTAACGATAGTGTCTACCTACATTATTTTTTAGTACCTAGCATGAGAAGAAGCGTCAACTTTGATATAGAGGGTAGTAGAAATACAGCACAGCTTGGATCTGGTAATTTATTGGGACTATCCACCAATATGACTTACAGAGACAAAAATGTTCAACGAAAAGCAATCCCTTCTGTTACTAGTCTAAGACTTGGTGTGGAATTGAATTTAAATAGTGGTGGCAATGTTACACAAACCTTATTATGGAATGTAGGTCAAACTTATAGTTTTCCTAATTTAATACTACCCTTTGTAAAAAAAGAAGCTAAGACGAATCAAAATGTTAAATCAAACTTCTCTTTATATGGATCTTATATGGACCGTTTAGATTATTACCAATTAAAATCTTTCACAACCAATTGGGGATATGAGTGGAAAAAAAATAAAAATGGGAAACAACAAGTCATCAACTACCACCCATTGAATGTTGAGTTTTATAAATTGAATAAGTTTTCTAAATTGGATAGTTTGCTGATTAAAAATCCTTTTTTAAGGTCTTCTTTTAACGAAGGTAATATTATAAGTCAGACCTTAAGTTATACCAATATTGGACCTTCATCCAAAAATCCAAACCAACAACAGTATCTAAGGTTGGGCATTGAAGATGCAGGGGGATTATTTGGACTTTCAGAAAAATTAACAAATAACTTATACCGATATTTAAAATTAGAAGCAGAATACAGGTCCACTTATAAATACGCTAATTCAGAAATTGCTTGGAGGTTAATGGGCGGATGGGGCAATAATTATAGTAACAATGCAAGCCTAAGTGGTCAATTACCCTTCTTTAAACAATTTACAGCTGGAGGCCCCTATAGCATGCGCGCTTGGGGATTGAGACAACTAGGTCTAGGAAGTTCTACCTTTTATGATACCACTTCGTCACGTCAAAATTTCGATCGATTTGGAGATTTACAATTAGAGGCCAACTTTGAATACCGTTTTACTTTGTTACAATTTGGATCTTACAAAATTGGGTCTGCCGTCTTTACAGATATAGGGAATATCTGGAACACAAGGGATTTAGGAAATGATTTAAGAGCAGGATTTAAATTAGATCGATTGTACAAAGATCTTGCAATCGGTGTAGGTACTGGATTAAGAATGGACTTTGATTATTTTATTATCAGAATCGACTATGCCTTAAAAATGAAGGATCCTACTCGACAAAGCAACAATGGCTGGTTAAATATCACTGATATGAAATGGTCCGAATTTAAAGCCAATGGACTTAAAGTCAATAACTACGCTTGGCAATTTGGAATTGGATTACCCTTCTAACAAAGTATTTATTTCTTGTTCTAGATCCTCCCACTGTATGGCATCATCCACATTGAATGCACCAATCTTTGTTCTTCTTAAACCACTCATGTAAGCACCTACTCCTAGTGCTTGTCCAAAATCATGCACCAAACTTCTTATATAAGTACCTGTTGAACATAGGACTCTAAACTCAACATTAGGTAAATCAATTTTTGTGATTTCAAATTGCTCAATAGTGATTTGTCTTGGATCCACTTTTACTTCTATGCCTTGACGCGCAGACTCATACAATCGCTTCCCATCTTTTTTTATGGCAGAATGCTGTGGGGGCATTTGTAATATAGTACCAATGAATTGTTTTGTCGCATCCTGTATTGCTAATGCTGTAATGGCTTCAATCGATTTAAAATTTTCAGGCTCCTGTTCTAAATCATAGGATGCGGTAGTTGCACCAAGTACCAAACTACCCGTGTATTCTTTTGGCATACCCATATAATCGTTGATCTGCTTTGTATACTTACCTGTACAAATAATCAACAACCCAGTTGCTAAAGGATCGAGTGTGCCCGCGTGTCCTACTTTCATGATTTTTGTCATCCACCGCACTTTCTTCACCATGTCAAAAGAAGTCCAATTCAATGGCTTATCAATCAACAATACCTTACCTTCTAAATAAGGGGTGAGTGCTGGAGGAATGGGCTTCTGTTTCATGTTACTTGTAACTTAAATACTAGTAAGCACGTGCAAATAAAACCCTTTGCACAGAAGGTTGTCCTGTCAAAATACAAACACCCGCTTCTTGCTCATTGTTTAAAGGAATACAACGAATGGTTGCCTTGGTCATCTCCTTAATTTTATCTTCGGTTGCTGGCGTACCATCCCAATGTGCCGAAACAAATCCCGCCTTGGTGTCCAATGTTGAAATGAAATCTTCCCAAGTATCTACTTTTGTAATGTGTTCGTCTCTATACTTTTTTGCACGATTGAATAAATTAGATTGTATATCCAATAACAATTGTGAAACAGTTTCTGTGATACCATCCATAGACACAGTCGTTTTTTCTTTGGTATCACGACGTGCAATTTCTACTTGATTGTTTTCTAAATCGCGCGGACCCACTGCGATTCTCACAGGGACCCCTTTTAATTCGTATTCGGCAAATTTCCAGCCTGGTCTTTGGTTATCCGAATCATCATACTTTACACGAATACCTGCGGCTTTAAAAGAAGCGACCATCGCATGTACTTTTTCATCCAATAATGCTTTCTGTTCTTCTCCTTTAAAAATTGGCACAATCACCACTTGTAAAGGTGCAATACGTGGAGGTAAAACCAAACCTTCGTCGTCGGAATGTGTCATCACCAATCCACCAATTAATCTTGTACTCACTCCCCAAGAGGTTGCCCATACATAATCTAAAGTATTGTTCTTATCACTGAATTTGACATCAAATGCTTTTGCAAAATTTTGTCCTAAGAAATGCGAAGTACCTGCCTGAAGTGCTTTACCATCTTGCATCAAAGCTTCAATGCAATAAGTATCTTCTGCACCAGCGAATCTTTCATTTGGTGTCTTCACGCCTTTGATGACTGGCATCGCCATCCAATTTTCTGCAAAGTCTGCATAGACGTCTAACATCTTCACTGTTTCTTCAATCGCTTCCTCCTTAGTGGCATGCGCAGTATGTCCTTCCTGCCATAAGAACTCTGCAGTTCTTAAAAACAATCTTGTTCTCATTTCCCATCTTACTACATTGGCCCATTGGTTTACCAAAATGGGCAAATCACGATAAGATTGAATCCAAGTTTTATAGGTATTCCAAATAATGGCTTCACTTGTTGGACGAACAATCAACTCCTCTTCTAGCTTCGCTTCTGGATCCACTATTAGCTTGCCTTTATTGTTTGGATCTGTTTTTAATCGGTAATGTGTCACAATCGCACACTCTTTTGCAAAACCTTCTGCGTTTTTTTCCTCCGCCTCAAATAAAGACTTAGGCACAAACAAAGGGAAATAGGCATTTTCATGGCCAGTATCCTTAAACATTTTGTCTAATGTTGCTTGCATATTTTCCCATAAAGCATAACCATATGGCTTAATCACCATACAGCCTCTTACTGCACTATAATCTGCAAGCGACCCTTTTAAAACGAGGTCGTTATACCACTGTGAATAGTCCTGTGCTCTTGTCGTTAGTTCCTTTGCCATTTTCTAAAAATTCTTAACATTTTATATTGTAACAAAACATTTACGAATAGCGTTCTATGTTTTAAACTTTGTTACCTTTAGGATGTCAAATGTATGCTAAATCAAGGGCATATTAAAACCAAAAAATGAACAACATGAAAAAGCAACGCAACCTATCCCTCATTGGGTTCAACGGCATCGTTCTATTAATGGCTTGTAGTTTTTTCTTAACCAGCTGTACTAGTTTACAACAAACTACAACTGCTGCAACAGACGATCTATATTTTACACCTTCTAAAGAGGCAGAAACAACCACGAAAACAGCTGCTAAATATAATTCAGACGAAATGGCTACTGCAGAAGAAGCCGAATTCCAAGATTACCAAAATTACCAAGACGACCGCTTTTTAAGATTAAAAGTGGCAAACAGAAACCGTTGGTCAAGCATCGACGATTTTGGCTATTGGAATAACCCAAGTTTTAGAGTAGGATTTGGTATGGGTTATGGTGGTTACGGAGGTTTTGGTGGATACGGTGGTTTTGGAGGCTTTGGTTACGGCGGATGGGATCCATTCTGGAGCAATCGTATTGGATGGGCAGGCTTTTACGGAGGATTCGGAGGTTACGGCGGATTCGGCGGGTTTGGATATGATCCTTTTTGGGCTGGTGCATTTGGATACGACCCATTTTGGGGCGGCGGATTTGGCGGATTCGGAGGCTTTGGATATGATCCTTTCTGGGGTGGATTCGGTGGTTACGGTGGATTCGGCGGGTTTGGTGGTTGGGGTGGATGGAACCCTTACTTCGCAGGCTATTGGAACCCATACAGACCCATTTATTATGGTGGTGGTGTAGGTAATTTCCCAATGCAAAGAAACAATTATACCCCTAGAGCAATGCAAACAAGCGCACCTGCTTTAGCTGGATATAGAACCAATAGAAATTATAATAATTCTAATAATTTTTCAAACACGACCAATGGTTCAACACGCTATACAAGTAATCCAACTTTGAATAGTGGATTTGGAAACTTATTAAGACGAGTAACGACCAATAATGCCAATGCCAATCAAGCAAATAGTTTTGATAGACCTGCACGTTATTTTAACAATGGCGGTTTTAGCAATAGCAACCAAAATAAATCTAGTAATTCAACGACCAATACCAATTCAGCACCTTCCGTAAATAACAACGCTGGAGGTAGAAGTGGTGGATTTAATAGTAGCGGTTCTGCTCCTAGTTCAAGACCACCAAGAGGCGGTAATTAATACCACTGAATATTTATAGGATTTTATTTTGGCGCATTTTAACAGCACAATACCAAGTAATATGAAAAAAATAGTAATAGGAATTTTAGTATTCGTAAGTGCAACTTTACAAGCACAAAGCCCAGAGGATGGATTAAGATTATCTTGGTTTGCACCCAATGGAACACCCCGTAGCAATGCATTAGGCGGTGCGATGGGCTCTTTAGGTGGTGACTTATCCGCAGCGCATATCAACCCAGCAGGTTTAGGCTTTTATAAGTCAGGTGAATTATTAGTTACAAGTAAGTATTTAAATACCGAAACGGATTACAAATATAGAGGGTCTTTTTCAAGCACTTCTAAAAGTAGCTCCCCATTAGGTAATTTAGGTATTGTATTTGCTGATGGCAAAAAGAACAGAGGCTATTCTAGCACTGCCTTTTCAATTAGTTTTACACAAATAGCTGATTTTAATAGCAGACAAAGATTCAAAGGGGTGAATAATTTTAGTAGCTACTCTGAGAAGTTCTTAGAGGAATTATACTATGACAATGCAGGTATGGGTGCTGCTGAAAACAATTATATTTTTGGAAGCTCATTGGCATTTAGAACTTATTTGATTGACACCATTGCAGATAAGAATGGTAACGTAGCTGGCTATCAAAGTTTGGTGCCAATTTCAAGTGGCGTGAACCAGACATTTGATTCTTATACCAGTGGAAGTTCTAATGAATTGGCATTTGGTTGGGGTGGTAATGTGCAAGATAAATTATACTTAGGTGCAAGTATCGTCATGCCAATTGTAAATTTCAATAGATCATTGCAAGTGTCAGAAACGGATCTTTCAACAACCAATACAACAAACCAATTTGGTGGTTTTGTTTTTAATGAAGACTTTAGTTCTAGAGGCTGGGGTATTGGTGCCAAATTTGGTATCATCTACAAACCAGAATCCTACTTGCGTCTTGGATTTGCATTGCATACCCCACAGTTAATTAGTTTCAGAGATAAGTTAACTGCAGATATGACGACGAACACAGAGTCCTATGCAGGAAAAGTTTCAGCTAGTTCAGCTGAATTAAACAATGGCAATGCTGGCTTAAGAGAATATACAGTCATGACACCAACCAAAGCTACCTTTAGTGGTAGTTACTTTTTTGCTAGTCCAAGCAAACCAACACAACCATTGGGATTCATTAGTGCTGATCTTGAGTGGGTAAATTATGCAGGTACTCGTTTTTATTCAAATAATTATGACGAAGCATCTGCCAACTATTATGATGACTTAAACAATACCATGAAGGCCACTTATAAGAATAATATTAATATCAGAATTGGATCTGAAATTAAATTAAATAGTAACTGGATGGTTAGAGCAGGTACTGCTTATTATGGAAGTCCTTACAAAAATGAATTCGCAGACGAAAATGGAACTACTTTAGTAACACCTTCTCGTATGATTGTTTCTGGTGGTATCGGTTATAGAACCAATAAACATTTCTTAGACTTCACTATTTCTAGTGCAACTAATAAAGATGCGATTGTACCTTATCGTTTGATTGACAAACCAAGTCCTATCGCTTATGAAAAAAGTAGAGCAGTTGTATTCAACATTGGATACGGCATCAGATTCTAATTCAAACTGAGATTAAATCATTAATATAAAAAAAGCCATCCCTCGGGATGGCTTTTTTTGAACTAGGTATGACTAAACTCATTTATAATTATAAATTAATCTTGTTGTAATTATAATAGTCTTAACTATTTCAAATCACTTGACTTTAATCCTTGGTTCACTTTAATGTCTGTATACTTAATATTGATTTTCATTTGACCTAAATCCATAAGTTGCTCTGTAGAAATTTGCACGCCATCCACTGTTTTATAGCCAGTAAAATACTGCTGTTGAGTCATAGTGCCTCTTCCAGGTACTTCTTCTGATTTTGAAGTCTTGACCAATAAGAATGTTGTTGCATCATAAAAACGGTGAGATACTTTCTTAGAAGGCGTAGTTACTTCTACATCAATTGCATCTTTGCCATCTACTTTTTCTGCACCTACAATCTTTAAGCCATAGCCTTTTGTAAGGAATAATTGCTCTGGTACAAGTGTAGCAGATTCATCAAGACCTTCTTTTAATTCATCTGTAATAGGCGCTTCCTGTCCTTGTTGTGCCACAGAGTATTTGCCATCCACCACGGCTTGTTTCATAATCGCCATGCCACCCATGGACATCGTCGTCACAGCATTACCCGGCATCACAATGGTTTGTTGCATTTGTAAAGACTGTCCCATTAAATTAGCCGTTCCTTTTAGTTGAACATCTTTTAAATTATTTAACGCTTCTTTTGAACCTACCGCTGCAATGGCTTTTTCCATCAATGCAGTTGGTGTTAAACTCGCATCTGCTTTTACGACTGTTGGAGCAGCAACTTCATTACCCTCTATATCAAAGTATTTTAATGGGCCATATTTTTCTAACCCTTTTGTAATTTGTTTTGCATTACCCACAATTACAATATGCATTTGGTTGGTATTCAAAAATAATTTAGCTGCATTTTGCACTTTTGCTGCATCCACTGCTGCTAAATTGGTTAAATATTTTTGATAATAATCTGCAGGTAAATTATTACGGGCAATATTCAATGCAAAATTGGCAATGGTTGCAGGATTCTCAAGTGATCTTGCGAATCCACCAGATAAATAATTTTTCATTCTATTTAATTCATCCGATCCTACTTGCTCATTCTTAATAGTATTGATCTCTCGTAATAATTCTTGCACAGAACTATCGGTTTTTTCATTTCTAACAGACGCTTCTGCTTGGAAAAGACCAATTTGACGACTTGGACTTAAAGACGAATAAGCGCCGTAAGTAAAACCGTGTTTTTCTCTTAGGTTAGCAAACAAACGGCCAGAGAACCCGCCACCTAAAATATTATTCATCACAGAACTGGATATATCATTGGCAGATCCAGGATATAAATCAACCGTAGTAGCAATCGCAACAACGCTTTGTACACTGGCAGGTCTGTCCACAATCGCTACGAAGGTTTGAGTAGGTTTAACAGGCTTGGCAAAATTTTGTTTTGTTACAACACCTTTTTTCCAGTTTCCAAAACTTTTTTCAGCTAGCATTTTTGCAGTAGCCGGTTCGATATCACCAACAAAAATCAAGTAAGCTACATTCGGCACCCAGTAGGTATTTAGAAATGTTTTTACATCAGCGATAGAAACTGCATTTACAGTCTTAGTGGTCATCATTTCGCCAAAAGGATGGTTTGCGCCGTATACTAATTTTTTAACCACATTGCCAGAAATAGCATCTGCATCATCTTTATTAGATTCAATGCCTGATAAAGTTTGCTTGCGAATTTTCTCCAATTCTTCTGTAGACAAAGCAGGTTGTAATACCACTTCGGATAATAAACCCAATAGACTTGGGAAATTGCCTTTTAAAGAACTAACCGATGCTGATTGACTTGAAGTAAACATGCTTCCGCCCAAAAATTCAATGGCTTCGTCTAATTGTGCTTTTGATTTTGTTGCAGTACCTCTTTTTAAAAGCTGGCCAGCCATTTGAGCGACACCCGCTTTATCTCCTTCTACAAAACCATCATAGTCTAAAGCCAATGTAGCACTCACCTTTGGCAGTTTTGTGTTTTTAACGACAAATACCTGTAACCCATTTGCTAAAGTAAATTTAACTGGGTCACCTACTTGAATAAGGGGCGCTTTGCCTGGCAAAGGTGCTTTGGAACGATCTATATTCTGTGCCATTGTAAACAATGGAACTAAAAATAGAAATAAGTATAATTGTTTTTTCATAAAATTATTTTAAGGTAAACTTTTTAGAATGACTTGATTATTTAGTGGCAGGTTTTTCTTTAGGTAAATAATACAATACAACCCTATTGTCTTTGTTTAAATACTTTTTTGCCACATTCAATACATCTTGTCTTGTTACTTTATTGTATTTCTCTAATTCTGTGTTGATTAAATTAGCATCTCCAAAATAAACTTCATTGTTTGCTAAGCTTTCGGCAATACCAGCCATTGTAGCATTTCCTGTAACAAGTGAAGTCGTGATTTGATTTTTTACTTTTTGGAATTCGCGCTCACCTACTAATCCAGTCTTTAATTCATCCACTACACTATCCATGCTTTTCTCTAGGTCTTCGATTTTAACACCCATGTTCGCAATTGCTAAAGCAATAAATAAGCCTTCGTCTTCATTAAAGAATGGTACAGACTGCGCAGCAACTGCTTGTTGTTTTTTATCCACTAAAGTTTTATTCATTCTAGAAGCCTCTCCACCAGACAATAGGGTTGACAACACATTGAATGCATAATACTCATCCCCACCTTGCTTTGGTGCACGATAGGCTTGGAATACACCAGGCAATTGAATATTATCATACACCACATCTCTTACCTCTCCGCCTAAAGCAGGTTCTTTAATGGTAGGTCTTGGGATGGGCTTGGTACCCATTTTAATTGGACCAAAATAGGCTTCAATCTTCGCTTTCAATTCGGCTTTATTAAAATCACCTGCGATAGACAATACACAATTATTTGGCACATAGAATGTCTTATAAAAATTAATAAACTCGTCTAATTTAGCAGAATTTAAATGCTCCATGCTTCCAATTGGCGACCATTGGTATGGATGTACTTTAAAAGCACGCTTTAAAACTTCGTATAAGAATGAACCATATGGTCTGTTATCTACTCTTTGACGCTTCTCTTCTTTTACCACTTCTCTTTGCGTATTCACACCAATCTGTTCAATCTTTGCGTGCATCATACGCTCACTTTCTAACCATAAGCCTAATTCAACTTGATTAGAAGGTAGTAATTCGTAATAAAAAGTACGGTCTTGGGAGGTATTGGCATTCAATGCACCACCTGCATTGGTGATGTATTTATCGAACTCCCCTCTTTTAATATTTTCTGAACCTTCAAATAATAAATGTTCAAAAAAATGGGCAAAGCCTGTTCTTGCAGTGTCTTCGTTTTTAGATCCTACATGATACAATGTTGTTACAGCAACAACTGGTGCTGAATGATCTTCATGTAAAATGACTTTTAAGCCATTCGGCAAAGTGTATTTCTCAAATTGTATCGTTTGACCTTGCACCTGAGTCATGCATATAGCCAGTATACAAATAAAAAATAGGAAAGATTTTTTTTGCATAAAATTGATTTTGGAATGTATATTTTGATAAAAATAATGCTTATTGCAATAATTATAGATTAAACTAATTTAAGTTTTTATCTAATAATGTTAATATTATCCCGAAATAAAACAGCGTCAACTTGAGGCCTGATGCCAATTGATTTCAGCATCTTTTTTAAACCAGGTCATTTGCCTTTTAGCAAAGTGTCTGGTATTCTGCTGAATGGCTTGAATGACAGCGTCTTTGGATTGTTGCCCTTCAAAATAGGGCAGCCATTCCTGATAACCCACCGTTTGCAAAGCATTTAAATGAAATTGAGGGCGTAAAGCGCTGACTTCCTGCTCTAATCCCATTTGAACCATCTCTACAACCCTTTGATTGATTCTGTCATATAATTGCTCCCTAGGCATTTCCAAACCAATTTTTTGTACATTAAAGGGTCGATGTTTTTTGGACTGCTGTTGAAAACGAAGGATGGATTGTCCAGTTCCAATGACCACTTCCAAAGCCCTAGACAACCTTTGTGTATTTTGTTGTTCCCCCTGATCTGCTTGTGCCCAATATTCAGGATCCATTGTTTGAAGTTGTGCTTGAAGCCAGTCTATTCCTTTAAGTGCTATGTCTTGCTGAATTTGACTACGAATGGCAGGATCAATTGCTGGAATTTGATCCATCCCTTCCTCAAATGCTTTTATATATAATCCAGTGCCACCAACCATGACAGCAGCACCAAATTGATTTAATAATTGATCTGCTTTTTCTAAGGCATATTGTTCGAATACACCGGCATTCACCGTGTCATTAATAGAATGACTTGCTATAAAATGATGTTTAACCTGAGCTAGTTCTTCCATGCTTGGACGAGCAACACCAATATTTAATTCCTGATAACATTGTCTAGCGTCCGCTGAAATAATTTCCGTTTTAAGTTTTTTTGCTAACTGAATGGCATACTTTGTTTTACCCACTGCAGTAGGACCAACAACGATATATACTGTAGGCGTCAAAATAAATGTATTGTAAAATTAATAGGATTCAGAATTAATAGGCTTCGGAACTATCATCAAACATGCCACCAGCATCTTCACTATCTGCTTCTTCATCAGACGAATCCGCGTCTTCGTCCTCCGAATCTTCGTCCAAATCTTCATCCGCAGAAAGTCCATCACCTTCTAAATCAGACGCATGCGCGTCTTCTCCTTCTTCCCCAAATCCATCCTGGGCTTCAGTTAAATCATACTTTTCTTCGATGTCTGTAAAATTAGGGCCTAGTAATCCTTTAGTGCCATATTGCATTGGACCAACACCCTCTATTCTTGACACCATTGGATAATTTAATTCCATATCGGCATCTGCATTCTTAATCACTTGAATTAATTGTATTAAGAAAGTCCAAGACTTTGCAAAATCATATAAATAAACAAATTGTTGGTTGGTATTAATAATCTCAGTACCTATCAACACTTCATCCATCATCAATGGAGGTACCACGTAATTTTTTTCGTACACCGCTTTACTAATTTCTCTTCCTCTCTGCCATTTTTCGTTGCTTCTAAAAAAAGTCGCATCATGTTTTTCATCAAACTCAAATGCTTTCAAAATAATTTGATGTAGGTCTGTAAAATGTTGTGTGTGTTTCACCATTACATCTCTATAAATCGCATCGTCCTCTTCCCAAGCAATCCTGAATTTTAAAATGGCCATTTTTGGTGATTTTGAACTGCTAAATTACAATTTATTGGCCTGATTATCGCATTTTATAGGGCCGGATACAAGCCTATTTTTGCTGCTTCTGTTAGCATAAAGGTATAAGCTGCCTCATACTCATTAGGGATGATGCCGTCTAAGATGGCTTCTCTAATAGCGTCCTTGATAATGCCTACTTGTTTGGATGGCGTAATATTGAAAATTTGCATAATCATTTCTCCAGTGATTGGAGGTTGCCAATTGCGCATTTGGTCTTTTTCTTCCACTTCAACAATCCTAGCTTTGACCATTTCAAACCCTTGTAAATACCTTCTAACCTTGGTTTGATTTTTGCTAGTAATATCTGCGGCACAGAGTAACATCAATGATTCTATATCTTCGCCAGCATCAAATAACAATCTTCGAATGGCACTATCAGTTACATTTTCCTTCGTCAAAGAAATTGGACGTAAATGCAGCGCCACTAATTTTTGCACCAGCCTCATGTGCTCGTTCAATGGCAGCTTCAATTGTGTAAATATTTTAGGCACCATTCTTGCTCCCACCACTTCATGCCCATGAAAGGTCCAGCCAAAACCAGGTTCAAATCTTTTTGTATTTGGTTTTGCAATATCATGTAATAAGGCCGCCCATCTTAGCCAAACATCATCGGTGTTTGCAGCTAAATTATCAAGCACTTGTAAGGTATGAGAGAAGTTGTCTTTATGCCCAATACCATCAAGGGTTTCAGCACCCTCTAATTTTAATAAGACTGGAAATATATGTGCCAATAAACCTGCTTCTTTTAATAAATACCAACCCTTAGACGGTTGCTTAGTTTTCATTATTTTTTGTAACTCATCGGTAATTCTTTCTTGAGAAACAATCTTGATACGATCTGCCATTTGCTGGATGGCTTTGAAAGTATTTTCTTCAATTACAAAATCCAATTGAGTAGCAAATCGGATGGCACGCATCATCCTTAAAGGATCGTCATCAAAAGTTTGTTCTGGTGACAATGGTGTTCGAATAATTTTTTTTGCTAGATCTTCCATCCCATTGAATGGGTCTAATAGTGCGCCAAAGTTGGATGCACTTAAATCTATTGCCATCGCATTGATCGTAAAGTCTCTCCTATTCTGGTCGTCTATCAATGTGCCTGGCTCAACTGTTGGATTCCTACTTTCTCTTACATAGGATTCTTTTCTTGCGCCTACAAATTCAATTTCAATGTCAGTCAATTTCACCTGCGCAGTTCCATATGTTTTAAACAATGAAACATATGGTTTGGGGCTAAATTGATTCGCGAAAGTAGTTGCTAATTCTAACCCATCTCCAATGCAAACAATGTCAATGTCTTTTGTGTTTCGGTCTAAAATTTTATCGCGCACAAAACCACCCACTGCATAGGCAGGTATACCTAGCTTTGCCGCAGCTGCACCTACCATTGCTAATAGGTCTTTTTCTTGTGCTGTTAATTCAATTGACATGGGTGCAAAATTACTAATTGTGTACCACTTGTTGGAGTGGTTGATAGATTTGTTCTAAGGTGATGGTTTCTGCGCAATTAAAATGCTTTAATGGACATTGTTTTTTCCCATGCAACCCACATGGCCTGCAGGGTAATGCTTGTTTTGTCTCAATAATAAAGGAGGTATCTGACAAAGGACCATAACCAAATTCTGGCACAGTAGAACAGTAAATAGCAGCAACAGGTGCATTCACAGCAGAAGCAAAATGCATCGGTGCTGAATCATTCACATAATTGAGCAATGCCCCTTTTTGTAAAGCGGCTGATGCTAAAAATGAAAGCCTTCCGGCCATATTGACGATATTTTTTTTCTGCACTGCATGCATGATTTGGTCATTCAAAGGTTTATCACCTGGCCCACCTAATAAATAAATAGGTCCTTCAAAAGGAATTGAATGCAATACCTTAATCCATTGATGTATTGGAAATTGCTTGGTGTACCAAACCGAAGCCGGCGCCATACACAAATAAGGTACTGACTGATATGCTTCCACTTTTTTTTGATCCAACAAGGAAGGATATAAAATCGGTTTTGTATTTGGGAAAATTCCTAAAGGGGATAATAATGCATGATTTCTAGCTGTTTCATGCAATCCATTGCCAATAGCCTGGTGTGCTATTTTGTTTGTAAATAAAAAAGCAAAAGGATTTTTATCAAAACCAATTTTCATTTTCGCACCTGACAATACCGTCCATAAACCAGTGGCAGCATATCGTTGGACATTAATCACTGCATCAAATTGACTTTTTCTTATTAAAAAAAGAAGTTGAAACCAATGCCCATATTTATTTTGTTTTTTATCCCAAACCAACACTTCGTGAATAAATGGATGTGCTTCAAACAAGGCCTCATTCCCTTTTCTTACTAAAATCGAAATAGACGATGTAGGATTTTGTTGATGTAAAGACTCCAACATGGCGGTAGCTAAAACTACATCTCCAATAAAAGCTGTTTGAATCACTAATATTTTTTGTGCCATGCGTTGGGTTTAAGGACGAATAATAATGATTTGATCTTGTTCCCATTTCACAATGGCTGAAGGTGCTTTCAAGGTCGTATCCTCTTGCTCTGATCGAACTACATAATCAACACCTTCAATGATATCTAAGGAGATGTCCTTAAAACACCTTGGCGTAGGCAAGCCTGAAATATTAGCAGAAGTGCTTACAATGGGTTTCCCAAATGCATGCATTAATTGTTGCGCAAAATTTGCTTTGCAAATTCTTATAGCAATGGACCCATCAGAAGCAATTAAATTGTGTGCTAGATTTTTTGATTGATCATAAATCACGGTTGTAGGCTTGGTGATTCCTTTGATATAATCCGCCACTTTAGGTGCTGGTTCTGCCACATAATCTAGAATCCATTTTTCTTCAGGCACCAGCACAATCATGGCTTTTGTATCTATTCTTCTTTTGAGCGCATAAATTTTCTCAACCGCATCTGGATTCGTCGCATCAGCCCCTATCCCCCAAACAGAATCAGTAGGATATAAAATGATCTCCCCTTTTTGTAAGGCCTCTAATGCACAAGCAATATCTTCTTCCTTTAAAAACATATTGCAAATTAATCATTAAGATTTAAAGCAAGTCAATTGAATGTGTAAAAGAAAGCCCTTAAGTATCTAATTCAACATGTAATTTTGCCAAAATCGAATGAAAAGGACTCAAGTATACAATCAAGGATTTATCTGGGCCATCCTGGGCACCCTATTATTTTCCACAAAAGCGATTTGGATTAAACTTTGTTTTAGCACTAGCTCCATTGATGCAAGTAGCTTATTGATGTTGCGCATGTTATTTTCCTTGCCATTTTTTGCTGCTGCAATGTGGTTTTATTTTGTACATCAACAAGTAAAAAAAGCAAAAGCATCTACCTACCTAGTGGCATGTTTAGTGGGTATACTTGGATATTATGTAAGTAGCTTATTGGATTTTATTGGATTACAATATGTTTCTGCAAGCATCGAAAGAATCATACTATTTATCTATCCAACCCTCGCAGTGCTTTTGAATTTATTGATTTTCAAAGTGCCGATTCAAAAAAAACAATGGATGGCTATTTTAATAACTTATGTAGGAATTGGACTTGCCTATTGGGGTGAATTGAATCAAATACCCGATACCAAAATGTTCTTTTTTGGCACTTGGATGATCTTACTTTGTGCGATTACCTTTGCTTTATATTTAGTGGGATCAGGAAAAATTATACCAAAAATTGGCGCGCCACAATTTACGAGCTTGTCCATGTTGGCAGCAAGTTTGGGTATTTTTATACATTATTGGGTCACCCACCAACAAGGCTTGGCTGCTATATATGATTTGCCAATCCTACATTCAAGTAGTTTGTGGTATGTAATTGCACTTGCCATCATTAGCACTGTGATTCCCTCCTTTTTAATGAGCGGAGGTATGAAAAGGATAGGAAGTAATGATTTAGCCATTATTACAAGTTTAGGACCAGTTGCTACCTTGTTTCAGGCAAGATGGATCTTAAATGAACCCTTTAGTTGGGAGCAGATCTTGGGGACTGTATTTGTACTAATAGGGGTATTGCTCGTAAAAAAAGTTGGGGCAACCGGGACGAATCCAGATTACCCCATTTATCCTTCCCCCAAAGGATAATGTCTTTATATATAATATTTCTTTAATTTAATTATTTGCGATTTGTAAATATGGTATAGAATCATATCTAAGTCCAAACATTTGATAAACTAAGTGGTGAAAATTGTTTTAATGATATAATGAACTATT
>CAINOI010000024.1 GCA_903851465.1 uncultured Bacteroidota bacterium | reverse complement strand
TTGATGTTTGGGTCTTTAATTTTAATTGTTCCATTATATGCTTGCTTTTGCAATGTTCCGTTGGTTTGTATTTGAGCATAGGTATAGCCATTAAACTGAATTGAATCAATCTGTCCCTCTATATTTGTTTTAATCTTATCCAGTTTAAAAGAACTACCTGCAATTTTACCTGTAAAGTTTAGGCGCCCTAGGGAAGGTATTTTAAATAATTTACCTGCATTTAATTTAGAGGCAACAAGACTACCTTCATAATTTGGCTCACCATTTGTTGGAAATTGTAAACGGATTGAGGTCACTGCTGTTCCAATATCAGTTGCAATGGAACCCTTAGTTATAAAATCATAAATTGATCCTGTTAAATTTCCTTGAAAATAGAGATTACCCAATGCTTCTATCGGTACATTTTTTAATTCTTTTATTTCAGGTATCCAGCTCCCTAAATCTTGAATATTCGTTTTAGCATTCAATTGTGATACTTGAATCATTGTTTGCTTCATATCCGGGATGCCTTTCATAGAAAAATCTCCTGTCACAAATGAAGTGCCTGACTGTGCACCCAGTTGCGCAACTTTAAAATCATCCACTGTTCCATTGAATTTGAAACTAGTAGCAATTTGTTGGGCTACCTTATTTAATGCGGGAGCAAAATAGGCGATATCATCGGATGCAACTATCGACTTGGAAATGGTCGCACGCATGTTCACCTTGTGCATGTATTCCCTAAAGTCTGGAATAAAATTGTTGTATTCCATGGCATAATAATTGCCAATGGTGCTTTTATTTGTTATTAAAGACAATGCAGCAAATTCCATTATTTGCGGTGTCATTCTAAATTGGGTTGCCAATTTTTTGATTACAAAACCTGATCGTTCTTTTAAGGATAATTTTACATTTGCTCTAATCGTATCTGCTTTAAAATTGGCATTATCAATAGTGGCATTTAAGTCTTGTATTCTAATATGTTCCTCATCAAAATGGGGTACAGGCATTCCAAACCCATATTCAATCCAAATTTTTCCTTGCAGTATTTCAATTTTTTTAGCTAGGATGTTTAAGCCAGATTCATTAAAGTACATTTCATTCAATCTAGGCTTTTGTTGCTTTACTTTTTTTATCGGGGCCAATCCTGGCTTGTCTAATAAATAATAATAGGGCTTATCCAAAACAATCTTTTCAATCTCTATTTTTTTACCTTTAAATTCATTGAAATTAGCAAGAAGGTGTTTTGCTTCAAATTTTGTGGTAGAACCTATCCATTCGTCATCTTGGATAAATTGAATATTGGTAAAATCTATTTTCTTTAAATCAATTTGTTGACCAGATGACTTACTTGTATCTTTTGATTTGTAATGGTCCACTATAAATTGATAATTCCAAACCGGGCTTTTTCTGTGTAAATAGACTTTTGCTTTTTCTAATCCGATATAGCCAAGCACAGGGGCTTTACTAGAAAAAACTAAGTCAGATATCCTTAATTTAAGTGTTTGTGCAAAAAGCAAAGTATCTTTTTGTTGATCTCTGATAAGCACATTTTTGATATCCACTCTATTGAATAAAGAAAAGCTTAAACCATCTAGTTGAAATTCAGTACCCAAAGACTGACTCATGTTCTTTGCAATTTGACGACCAATTTTTTCTTGTACTACTGGCAAAAGCAATAGTAAGTAAGAAAGCAAAAGCAATCCCACAAAACTGGCAATCAGTATACGAATATAAATGAGCTTATTTTTGAGCAAGGGGGTTTTGTTTTTTTATTTTTAATGACTTAATACCCAGCAACGCTATCATCACCTCTTTTATCACCAGCGGCTATTCTATTCCCATTAGGTAGAATCATGACGCCATCCATTCTGCCAAAAGCCCCTCTTTTAGTTATCGTATATCCCTTTTCTTTTAAGGCACTGATTGTTTGCTCTGGAAAATCTGCTTCAACAGCAACTACATCAGGCATATGTTGATGGTGAAATCTTGGTGCATCAATAGCAGCTTTTAAGGACATTTTATGGTCAATGATATTCACTAACCCTTCATATACTTGATTGGGAATGGTCGTGCCACCTGGTGTGCCAATGGTAATATAGGGTTGATTGTTTTTAGTCACTAGAGTAGGTGTCATTGAACTCAACATTCTTTTTCCTGGTTGAATAGCATTGGCTTCTCCTCCTAAAGCACCATACATATTAGGGACACCTGGCTTAATGCTAAAGTCATCCATTTCATTGTTTAAAAGGAAACCTGCTCCGCCTACAATTGTTTTATTGCCATAAGTATCATTTAATGTGGTGGTCACAGATACCATATTCCCAGCTTCATCAATTACGCTAAAATGGGTTGTTTGTTCACTTTCTTTTGCTACACCAGCTTGAATATTTTTACTATTGCCTGCTACACCTGGTTGATAGTCTTTCATTCGATCCTGAGCATAGGCATTGCTCGTCAAAATTGTTGTAGGCACTTTCCAAAAATCTGGATCACCCATATGCTCTGCTCTATCAGCATAAGCCCTTCTTTGAGCCTCTACCATTAAACTTACAGATTCAATTGTGTTGGCACCCATCACAGTCAAAGGATAAGGTGCAATCATTTGCATCATTTGTGCAATTAAAATACCACCACTTGAAGGTGGAGCAAAACTGATGACATGGTGTCCTCTGTAGTCAAATTCAATAGGCTTTCTAAATTTTGGGGTATACTTTTTCAAATCTTCTAAACTTATTACACCTTTACTGTTTTTCATTTCTTCCACAATCATTGCAGCAGTCTCACCTTCGTAAAATCCTGCTTTGCCTTTTTGTTGTATGCGAAGAATGGTGGCAGCTAATTCTGGTTGAAATAAAGTGTCACCTGCTTTCCAATTTTCTTTTCTTGTAAAGGCAGATGCTTGCGCGCTATTTTTGATAAAGTTTTTTCTTTCACCATTTAAGCCTCTTGCTTCTCTTTCTGTGATCACAAATCCACCAGCAGCTAATTCATAGGCTGGTTGTAAAAGTTGTTTCATGGATAGTTTTGCAAAAGGATGTGCGCTAAACATACCCGCTACACTGCCTGGAACGCCAGATGCAGAAGCCCCAATTCTAGACAATCCCTCAATTGGATTCCCTTTCTCATCTAAATACATATCTCTATGTCCTTTACTTGGAGCTGCTTCACGATAATCTATACCCATTAAAACACCTTCTTTATTTCTAGACAATAAAAAACCCCCACCTCCAATATTACCTGCTCCTGGAAAAACAACTGCAAGGGTAAATTGAACCGCTATGGCAGCATCGAATGCATTCCCTCCGTCTTTCATAATGGCTGCGCCAACCATGCTTGCTAAAGGATGTGCCGAAGTGACTGCCGCTTTTTGAAAGGACTGTTCCTTGACGACCGTGTATTGATATGGATTGATTTGAGGATGTTGCTTGAAAAACTGCTGTGCGTTTCCTGTAATGCTTAACTCAAAAATGGCCAAAACAAGGAGGCAAAAAGCCTGAAGTTTCTGTTTCATAGGAGGTAGATTGAACTGTTAAATTACTTAATTATTTAGGTATCAACAACTCATGAGGAGGGTTGTGTAAAACTATCTACCATTGCTGCCTTCTAGCACCCCTAAAATGACTATTTTTAAGATCTATTAATATCTATTTTATGCAACAAAAATCTTTGTTTAAATCCATTTTGTGGGTAAGTTTAATGTTCCTCCCATTTTCATTGTTCGCTCAAGTGCTTAGTCCTGAACAATTTTTGGGCTATAAAGTGGGCACTCGCTTTACCAGACACCATCAAATTGTCAATTATTTTACAGCGATTGCAGCTGCGAAGTCTGATATGGTAAAACTCATCCCTTATGGCAAGACCAACGAAGGAAGAGATTTAATGGTAGCTGCTATTGGTACCGCAGAAAATATTAAAAATTTAGAGCAAATTAGAAAACATAATCTTGGGCTAGTAGATGGTTCAGTTCAAGATTTGAACCAACCGGGAATCGTTTGGTTAAGTTACAATGTGCATGGCAATGAGCCCGCATCTTCAGAGGCAGCCATGTTGACTTTATTTGCTTTAGTGGATCCTAATAATAACGAAACTAAAAATTGGTTAAAAAACACGGTGGTGATGATTGATCCTTGTATCAATCCAGATGGCCGTGACAGGTATGTGAACTGGTATAATAATGCAGTGGGTTCAACCTACAATACCGATCCTGCAGCGAGAGAACACATGGAGCCTTGGCCAGCGGGAAGAACCAATCATTATAATTTTGACTTGAACAGAGATTGGGCTTGGCAAACACAATTAGAGACACAACAAAGAATACCGCTTTACCAAAGTTGGTACCCACAAGTGCATGTAGATTTTCATGAGCAAGGATACAACGAGCCATATTATTTTGCACCTGCAGCAGAGCCTTTGCATGATGTATTGACACCATGGCAAAAATCTTTCCAAGATCAAATTGGGAAAAATCATGCAAAATATTTTGATAAAAACAATTGGTTGTTCTTTACGAAAGAAAGATTTGACCTTTTGTATCCCTCTTATGGGGACACTTATCCAATGTACAATGGTGCTATTGGGATGACTTACGAGCAAGGTGGCATTAGTGCAGGCTTAGGTGTAGAAGACAATAGTGGAGATACTGTTACTTTGGTTGCAAGAGCGACACATCATTTTACAACAAGTTTATCTACTATTGAAATTAGTGCTGCGAATCAAACAAAGTTGTTGGAGAATTTTAAAAAATATTTTGATAATAGTCGTCAAGGAACTGTCTCTGAATTTAAAACTTTTATTATGACTGCTAAAAATGCAAGTCAATTAGAAGGATTAGCTAGCTTGTTAAAAAAGAACAACATTGAATATGGGACTTTAAAAAATGCAGATACAAAATTTAAAGCATTTGATTATTACACAAAAAAGGATGCAGATTTTGTCAACGAAGGCTATACTTTGGCAGTCAATGCCAATCAAGTGCATAGTGTATTAGCACGCGTTTTATTAGAGCCTATCACGCAGGTGAATGACTCAAATACTTACGATATCACTGCATGGGCTTTGCCTTATGCCTATGGTGTGCATGGATTTGCGACAACACAAGTGATGCCGATTGAACCTGGTTTTAAAGTCATTGCACCAGCTATTACTACAAGTGCATATGGGTACATTATTCCTTATCATTCTTTTGCAACTGCTAAAGCTTTAGCGCAATTGTTAAAAAATAATGTGAAAGTTCGTTATGCAGAAAAAGCTTTCACCATGAATGGAAGAAATTACGAGATTGGAACTTTAGTGGTACTTAAAACAAGTAATCAGGCCAATTGGAGTGATATCACAAAGGCGGTTTGTAGTAGTTTAAATATTGAAGCAGTTGCCGTGAATACAGGATATGCAGAAAAAGGAGCTGATTTTGGCTCGCCAGATGTTGCCATCATTAACCATGCGCCAAGAGTAGCGATGTTAACTGGCGAATATGTGGCGGCTTTATCTGCAGGAGAAATATGGAACTTTTTTGAGCAACAATTAAACTATCCTATAACACAATTAACCTATACCCAACTTAATAGAATCGATTTAGACAACTATGATGTGTTGATTGCGCCAGATGGACAATACCGAGATTTGAATTCAAAATCAATTACAGATAAACTTCAAGCATTTGCTAGAAAAGGCGGCGTGATCATTGCATTAGAAAATGCAGCAAGCACTTTGGCTACCAATGCAGATTGGGGTATTCGTTTGAAAGAAAATGCAAAAGAAGAAAAAGCGTCTGTTCAAAATCTTGTGAAATATGCTGATAGAGAAAAAGAATCTATAAAGAGTTCCATTCCAGGTGCAATTTATAAAACCTATATGGACGAAACACATCCATTGGGTTTTGGTACCAATGGTATTTACTTTAGTTTAAAGCAAGATATGGTCTTATACGAGCCTTCTAATAGTGCATGGAATGTCGGTAGCTTTAAAAAAGGCAGTTATATCACAGGGTTTGCGGGTGTAAAAGCGAAAGCGGCTTTAGAGGAAGGCGTTTTAATTGGTGTAAAACAAATTGGCGCAGGTAAAATAGTGTATATGGCAGATGATCCAATTTTCAGAAATTTCTGGGAGGGTGGAAAATTAATTCTAACCAATGCAGTTTTTTTACACGGTAAATAAATTGAATCATTTATAATATGAAAAAGTTCCCATTGTTTTTATTGAGTATGCTTTGTTTTGTTCAGTTTCTTTTTGGACAAAATAGTGCAGCTATTTTCTCTCAAATAAAACAAATGGAAGTCTTAGGAAGTGTCCTTTATATTGCGGCACATCCCGATGATGAGAACAATGCATTTTTGCCTTATCTCACCAAAGAACGAAGATATCGTACCGCTTACCTCAGTTTAACAAGAGGGGATGGTGGTCAAAATTTAATTGGTAAAGAACAGGGTATAGAGCTTGGCTTAATTAGAACACAGGAATTATTGGCTGCTAGAATGCAAGATGGCGCAGAGCAATATTTTTCAACCGCTTATGAATTTGGCTATAGTAAGTCTTCAATAGAAGCCTTAGCTATCTGGGATCATCAGAAAGTGTTGAGTGATGTAGTATGGGTCATTCGTAAATTTCAACCAGATATTATCATTACTAGATTCCCTGGTGACGCTAGAGCCGGGCATGGCCATCATGCTGCTTCTTCGATCATTGCACAAGAGGCTTATATCGCAGCAGCGGATCCCAATATGTTTCCTGAACAATTTAAATTTGGTGTACAACCATGGAAAGCAAAACGCATTTTATGGAATACATTTAATTTTGGCACAGTCAATACCACCAATGACAATCAATTGAAGATAGAAGTGGGAGGCTACAATCCTACGGTTGGTAAAAGCTATGGAGAGATTGGTGCCGAAGCAAGGACGATGCATAAGAGCCAAGGAGAGGGCAGGCCAAGAAGAAGAGGTTCTTACTTTGAGTTTTTTCAACATTTAAATGGAGATAGTGCCACAACAGATATCATGGATGGTGTCGTGACCAATTGGTCAAGACTCAATGCTTCAAAAATTCAAACTAGCATACAGCAAATTATTAGTGCTTATAAAATTGATCAGCCTGCTGCAATTGTTCCGAGTTTAGTTCGATTGTACCAACAAGTAAAAGCCTTGCCAGAAAGTCAATGGAAAACCTACCAACTAAATTTGATTCAGTCAACAATAGAATCAGCGAGTGGATTATTGGTAGAAGCCACCACCACAAAACAACAAGTATTTCCAGAGGGAGACCTTGCAATTCAATTGTTGGTGAATCAAAGATCCATCGTCAATACCAGTTTGGTTAAGATGCAATTTCTAACCGATCAAGTAACAATTAAAGATTCATTGCTTAATATAAAATTAGTCAACAATCAGAACCAGCAATTTGCCTATTCGTTTAAAGTACCTACCACACAAGCGATCTCCCAGCCTTATTGGTTGGTCAATCCAAAGACAGAGGGTATGTTCGTAGTTCAAGACCAAAGGATGGTGGGTAAAGCAGAAAACGATCCTCCTTTTTCAATTGCTTTGAGTTACACTATAGAAGGACAATTGTTTCAAAAGCAATATCCTGTGCAATACAAATATGTTGATCTTACAAAAGGAGATGTCTATCAGCCAATTGTTGTCTTACCTAAAAAAGAAGTAGCACCTATCAAATCGGTGGTATTAGTTTCTACAAATAGCAATTTACCTTTTCCAAAATTTGAAGAAGGGGTCTTCCATAAGACCATTCTATACGACCATATACCTGCTCAAACTTATTTTCAGGATGCAAGTATTCAAGTGGTTAAAGTAGATATCAAAAAACAAGGTCAGAAAGTGGGCTATATTGATGGCGCAGGGGACGCCATACCAGAAGCATTAGAACAATTAGGCTATGAAGTTGTTCATCTTAAAGAGGCAGATTTAACGGCAGCGCATTTAAAAGGTTTAGATGCGATTGTAGTGGGTATTCGCGCTTTTAATATGTATGCTTACTTATCAGATAAACAAGCCGTATTCAACGAGTATATCGCAAATGGCGGCAATTTGATTGTGCAGTATCTTAAAAGCAACCAAGTTGGCACACAAAATATTAAAGTAGGGCCGTATCCTTTGACTGTCAACTCGGGTAGACGCGTAACAGAGGAAAATACGAATGTCGAATTTGTATTGCCGAATCATGCTGTACTGAATTTCCCAAATAAAATTAGCAACCAAGATTTTAACAACTGGGTTCAAGAAAGAAGTACCTACCAGGCCGAAAATATTGATGCGCATTTTCAAACACCATTACAAATGAGTGATACTGGAGAAACACCAAGTAGGGGGAGTTTATTGATTGCGCCATTTGGAAAAGGCAATTTTGTCTATGTGAGTTTGGCATTGTTTAGGCAATTGCCTGCTGGGAATCCTGGAGCATATAAATTATTTGCCAATATACTATCCCTCCCAAAAAATCAATAGGCCATGAAGCAACGTAGAAAAATAAGTTTCTTTATGCTACTGGTCATTGGACTTGGAATTGGTTGGATGCTCAAAAATGTAAAGATCGGATTAATGATTGGCATCGTCATGGGCTTGCTCCTCACTAGCTTTGTGAATCCAACCAAAACGAGTGGCAAGGGCAAAAGCGATCAATCCTAATCCTGTAACAATCAAGCCACTTAACATCATTTTAGGTCCTGTGGAATAAAAAATAGCTGCCCAAATTAGGATGGCGATAAACAATGGGATTGGGAATAAGGGCATTTTCCATGGGAAAAATCCACTACCTCTTCTTTTATATAAAATCAATAAACCAATTGCCTGACCAATAAATTGGATCATGATGCGCATAGCTAGTATGCCGTCAATCACTTCTTTTAATCTAAAAAGTAAACTAAACACAAAAGCAATTGCACCTAATACCAATAAAGAGCGATGCGGAAAATGTAATCTAGGATGAACCTTGGCAAAAAAGGCGAAAAAAGATTTATCCTGAGCTGCAGCATAAGGGATCCTGCTATAACCAAGTGTGGCCGAAAAAACAGAAGCAAATGCCACCATTAAAATAAGCACTGTTGCTATCGCCCCAGCATTTTGTCCGTATAATGTTTTGATATAATCACTCACTACAAATTTACTATTCACAATGGTTTCAAAGGGCAATACGCTTGCCACACTTACATTCATGGCCAAGTATAAAATAGAAATGCCTGTGATAGAAATAAACATACTTCTAGGAATGTTCTTAGTAGGATTTTTAATTTCCGCACCCAAGTGACAAACATTATAATACCCTAAATAACTATAGACTGTTTTGACACTTGCAAAACCTAGTGCAGCAACCAATCCGTATTCTATTTTAAGGCCATCATTGATATGCAAAATAGGTGCCATAAAATTACCATGTGCAATCCCTCCAAAAATGATCCATAAAAGCGTCGTGATGACGCCCACCCATAATAATACAGATATCCTTCCAATAGATTCAATATTTCGGTATAGTAAACTAATCACTAAAATTACCACAGCGCCGCTCACTAATTTCTCTTGTATAAAACTTAAGTGAAAAAAATAATTCGCATATTGGGAGAAACCAATTGCAGCAGATGCAATCACCAATGGGGCTTGAATCATCGTTTGCCATACAAATAAGAAGCTCATTAATTTACCCCATTTACCACCGTATCCTTCCTTCAAAAAATGAAAACTTCCCCCTGCTTTTGGTAAAGCAGCACCTAGTTGACTCCAAACCATCGCGTCAACATAGGATAATATAGCACCAGCAATCCAAGCATATAAAAAATAGGGGCCACCCATAATCTGTGCCACCACACTCAATACGACAAAGGGACCAATGCCTACCATGTCAATCATATTGATGGCAGTTGCATGTAAAAGACTTAATTTGCGATCTAATTTAGGATTCATCTTAGCAACAAGATAATAAAAAAAATGCTACAATTATGATCGATTCATTTAAGCAAGTAAGCTGGGCCAAAACGGCTTCAATTTATGAAGTGAACATTCGACAATATACGACAGAAGGTACCTTTAAAGCATTTGAAAAGCACCTGCCAAGAATTAAAGAGATGGGGATTGATATTATATGGCTGATGCCCATTACGCCTATTAGTCAAACCAATAAAAAAGGAAGTTTAGGAAGTTATTATGCATGTAGTAGTTATACAAAAGTCAATCCTGAATTTGGAACAGCAGCCGATTTTAAAGACTTGGTAGATACGGCACAAAAGTTGGGCATGAAAGTAATTATTGATTGGGTGGCTAATCATACTGGTAGTGCACATGAATGGATGCAAGAAAATCCTAGTTGGTTTACACAAGATGCTTCTGGTAATTTTACAGAACGCAATGGGTGGGATGACGTAGTTGATTTAAATTTTGATCATCCATCCATGCGCATTGCACTCATTGATGCAATGGAATATTGGGTCAATCAATTTAATATAGATGGCTTTAGATGTGATATGGCGCATTTAGTGCCATTGGATTTTTGGATAACAGCCAGGACTAATTTAGAAAAAACAAAAATCTTGTATTGGTTGGCTGAATGTGAAGACATCGCCTATCATCAAGTATTTGACACCAGCTATGCTTGGGCATGGATGCATGCATCAGAAAAAGTGGGGAAGGGGGCGGATGGGTTACATGAAGTTTATAATATTTTACATCAATATGCACAATATCCAGAAGGAGCCTATAAATTATTTTTCACTTCTAATCACGATGAAAATAGTTGGAATGGTACAGAATATGAAAAGTATGGACTAGCTGCTAAGGCATGGGCTGTGTTTACGCATACTTGGAATGGACAACCATTAATATATAGTGGGCAAGAATTACCCAATCAAAAAAGACTCGCTTTTTTTGATAAGGATCCAATTCATTGGACATCAGAAAAACCATTGCTACATGATTTTTTTACAACTTTATTGACTGCAAGAAAACAATATCCGGTTTTAGCTGATGGTCGTATATTCAATTTGCCCACAGATGTTCCTGTGATGGCTTACATAAAACAATATGAAGGTCAAACAGCTTTAGTGATTTTAAATTTATCAGCTCAAAGACACCATGTACAAGTTGCCCATGAAGCATTTACTGGAAAATTCACGAACCTATTTTCGGGACTTAGTTTTGAATTCAATGGCCATAGCCAATTTGAATTGATGCCTGGAGAGTTTATTGTGTATGTGAAAGCTTAGTTTCTCTTGGCTTGTTGGTAGCTAATAAATTCCATCATTTCGGCTAAACTAAAACTACTTAAATTTTGTGCTGCAGTAAGACCTGCTTTTTGTGCAACCAAGACACCATAAGCACAATCTTCAAATCCATCAATGGCATGTGCATCAGGATTAATAGAAATTAACACATCTTCTTTCATAGCTTGATGAATATAGCGCCAGTCCATATCCAATCTTCTTGGGTGTGCATTTAATTCAATCACCACATCATTCGCTGCACAGGCCTTAATGATAGTTTCATGGTTAATCGGGTATCCTTTTCTGCTTAATAACAAACGCCCCGTAGCGTGCCCTAAAATGCTTGTATAAGGATTTTCAATTGCGTTCATCAAACGCATCATCGCTTTTTCCTCGGTCATTTTTAAATTTGAATGCACAGATGCGATCACGATATCAAATAATGCCAAAATTTCATCTGGATAATCTAGGCTGCCATCATTTAAAATATCTGATTCTATACTTTTGAAAATCACAAATGGAGCTAATTTTTTATTTAAGGCATCAATCTCTTTATGTTGTGCTCTAATGCGATCTTCTTGCAAACCATTGGCATAAAAAGCAGATTTTGAGTGGTCGCTAATGACTAAGTATTCTAATCCTTTTTCTTTTGCAGCAACAGCCATTTGTTCAATAGTATGTAAGCCATCACTCCAAGTGCTATGGGAATGGATGATGCCTTTAATGTCTGATGACTGTATCGTTGGATTTAATCCTTTTGTTTTTGCTTGTTGAATAATCAAAGGATCTTCCCTTTGAGCCGAAGGAATATGTGGTATTTGTACTTGTTCAAAAATGGTTAATTCCGATTCAAATGCTTTTGTGGCATTAAAATTGGGTAGTGCTTGCCATGACAACCAAAATTCCGGGCTACAAGAAAGGATAAAATCTTGTATATAAAATTGGTCTTGCGTTACAATATGCCACCTTAACTCAAACTGATCAGGCCCTTTGCAACTTAAATAATCATTTGAACTATCACATATAAAGCCCTTTTCTTCTAACCAATTAGATAGTGTAGTATTATTTGTGGTGGTTACAATGTCTAAAAAATCCAAGGTTTCCATCTGCCTTTTATAATGGCCAGACACCTGATGCTGGTCTTTTGGGAACTGAAGGGACAAGGCATTTTCAATTTGGGCTACAATGTCTTGTACTTGTTGATATAAGAAACTGCCTTGATTTTGTAAGTAATAATTTAAGGCATCCTGAATACTTTGTTGGGTCTTAGCGCCAAAGCCTTTATAATTGATTAGTCTATTTTCTTCACAAGCGTACAAGAGTTCACCAATACTTTCAATCCCCAATTCCTTCCAAATGGTAATGATCTTTTTAGGACCTAACCCTTTGATTTTTAACATTTCTAAAATGCCTGCCGGGGTCTTTTCAATATAGTCTTCTAGGATTTGTAATTTCTTTGTGGCCAATAAATCCACAATTTTTTGTGCTAGCGCATCTCCAATACCTCTAATGGATGCAATTTGAGCTGGCGTCATATCTACCAAAGGGTCATTCAACCGGTCTAGGGTATATGCTGCGTTACTGTAGGACTTTATTTTAAAAGCATTTTCTCCATGGATGTCCATGAGTTTAGCTAACAGATTAAAATACTCGGCAATTTCGTAATTGTGCATGGGCAAATATAAATAAAACTAAGCTGACCATGTGTAGGAGGGAAAGGTAGGGGGCAAAAAAAAACCCCCGATGATATCGAGGGTCTTTCAATATTATCCGAAGATAATTATTTCTTTTTTGCAGCTTTCTTAGGAGCAGCTTTCTTAGCAGCCTTCTTAGGAGCAGCTTTCTTAGCAGCCTTCTTAGGAGCAGCTTTCTTAGCAGCCTTCTTAGGAGCAGCTTTCTTAGCAGCTTTCTTAGGAGCAGCTTTCTTAGCAGCCTTCTTAGGAGCAGCTTTCTTAGCAGCTTTCTTAGGAGCAGCTTTCTTAACTACTTTCTTTGCAGCTTTTTTTGGAGCAGCTTTTTTAGCCGCTTTTTTTGCAGTTGCCATGTTTTTTAGATTTAATGGTTAGTAAATATGCACTAAAAGTAAAAACTTTTTTTATAACTACAAAAACTTTTTTTTAAGCCACTAATTCAGCAGGAACTATAGAAACTGTCGTTTTGTTATTTTTACCCTTTTTAAACTCAACAATTCCGTCTGTAAGAGCGAAAATTGTGAAGTCAGATCCTAAACCAACATTCTTACCAGGGTGGTATTGGGTACCTCTTTGACGAATTAAGATATTGCCATTTAAAGCTGGTTGTCCACCATATATCTTTACGCCTAATCTTTTACTTTGTGAATCACGGCCGTTCTTAACGGATCCTTCACCTTTTTTGTGTGCCATAGTATCTTAGTTTAAGCTATGTTTTCGATTTTGATTTGAGTATAGTGCGTTCTGTGACCGTGTTTCTTGCGGAAACCCTTTCTTCTCTTCATTTTAAAAGCGATCACTTTATCACCTTGAACTAGGTCGTTTGTAATTTCAGCCTTCACTACCGCTTTAGTCGCGAAAGAGATGCTTCCATTATTATCAACGAATATTACATCATTGAATTCAACTTTGTCTCCGGTTTTACCTTGCAGGTGAGGTACATACAAGCTATCTCCTGCTTGTACTTTGAATTGTTGTCCTGCGATTTTAACTACTGCTAACATAATTGTCCAAAATTAGGAGGGCAAAGGTAATTATAATTATCGCAATATGCAAGGAATTCTTAAAAAATATAATTTTGCTATTTTTTAAGCATAGAAACGCTTAACAGGTTTGAAGTTCCGTTAAATACCCCCTAAATTTGCTCCTGACTTCAAAGTCGTTAACTGAATCCTATGAATATTAAGTCTTTATTGGCAAAACCCTTTGCTGGTGTCGTCTATCGCCAAATTCAAAAAGAGCGACTTACTGCATTAGAGGATCAACAAAACATTCTAAATCAATTAGTTAAGGCAGGCAAGGCCACAATTTTTGGGAAGGAGCACCAATTTGATCAGGTCAATAGTCCCCTTGAATTTCAGGAAGCTGTACCATTAAGAGACTACGAAGGGTTTAAGACTTATATAGAACAAATCAAAAACGGGACCCAAAATGTCCTTTGGAAAGGCAAGCCCATCTATTTTGCCAAAACCAGCGGAACCACAAGTGGCGTCAAATATATCCCCATCACAAAGGATTCTATTAGCAATCATATTAATGGGGCCAGAAATGCCCTGTTAACTTATATGGCCACCACAGGCGAAAACAAGTTTGTGAATGGTCGGATGATTTTTTTAAGTGGGTCTCCAGTTTTAGAAAGGGTTGCTGGGATTCCAACAGGGAGACTGAGTGGGATTGTGAATCACCATATTCCAGCTTATTTAAGGAGCAATCAATTGCCTAGTTATACAACCAATTGTATCGAAGAGTGGGAGGAGAAATTGGATCATATTGTAGCCGAGACGATTTTAAAAGATTTGACCTTGGTGGGAGGGATTCCTCCTTGGATGCAAATGTATTTTGACCGTATTGTCGAAAAATCTGGCAAATCAGTGAAAGAAGTCTTTCCTAATTTACAAGTCTTGGTGCAGGGAGGCGTGAATTTTGAACCGTATAAATCTAAATTGTTTGACACTATTGGAAAGTCTATAGATACAATTGAACTATTTCCTGCAAGCGAAGGATTTTTTGCTTTTCAAGATACTAGAGACCAGCAGGGCTTATTATTGAATACCAATAGTGGTATTTATTTTGAGTTTATTCCATTAGCGCATATTCATGAGGCCAATCCTAAAAGACTTAATTTATCTCAAGTGGAATTAGGGGTTCAATATGCATTGGTCATAAATAGTAATGCTGGTTTGTGGGGCTATAATATTGGGGACACTGTGAAATTTGTAAGTATTGATCCTTATAGAATCATTGTAACAGGAAGGGTGAAACATTTTATTTCTGCATTTGGTGAGCATGTGATTGGAGAGGAGGTGGAAGCAGCTATGTTGCAGGTGGCGAACCAAATGAATGCCTCTATTGTGGAGTTTACTGTGGCACCCTATATTGCTCAGGGCGAAGGGAAAAGTTACCACGAATGGTTGGTTGAATTTGAAAGAGCACCATCGGATATGGAATTGTTTAAAGCTAAATTAGACGAAGCTATGTGTGCTAAAAATGTCTATTATCAAGACTTGATTGCAGGTCATATTTTAGCACCTTTAGTTTTGACAATCGTTCCTAAAAATGCATTTATTGAATACATGAAATCCGAAGGGAAATTAGGAGGTCAGAATAAAGTACCAAGATTAAGCAATGACCGAAAAATTGCAGATGCAATGCATATACAATTGGGCAAATAGCCAGAATAGAATAAAAAGTGTATTTTTAACCACAAGTAAAAAACTGGATGAGTCAAAAAAGAATTGCCATTTTCGGATCAACAGGTTCCATTGGGAAACAAACCCTAGAGGTGATCGCGGCGAACCCTGACTTATTTGTCGCGGAGATTTTGACGGCGCATGCAAACGAATCCTTATTAATTGAACAAGCATTATTATTTGAACCCAATATTGTGGTGATTGGGGAAATTGGCAAATATGCAATTGTAAAAAAAGCATTAGAAGGCAAGCCTATTAAAGTGTTTGCTGGAGAAGAAGCTTTAGAACAAGTTGCCGCCATGGATTGCTACGATTTTATGATGGCGGGTATTGTAGGTTTTGCTGGTTTAAAACCAACATTGACTGCAGTAGAAAATGGGAAAGCAGTTGGTCTTGCAAATAAAGAAACTTTAGTGGTAGCAGGTGATATTGTAATGCGCACTGCAAGAGAAAAAGGGGCTGCTATTATTCCTGTAGATAGCGAGCACTCCGCTATTTTCCAATGTTTAGTTGGGGAGGGCAATAATCCTATTGAAAAAATTATTCTCACAGCCAGTGGTGGTCCATTCTTAGGAAAGAAGCCAAATTTTTTGGTGAATGTAAAAAGAGATCATGCTTTGCAACATCCAAATTGGAGCATGGGCGCAAAAATATCCATCGATTCTGCTACATTAATGAATAAGGGTTTAGAAATGATTGAAGCAAAATGGTTATTTGACTTAACGCCAGATCAAATCAAAGTGGTGGTTCATTCCCAGAGTATTATTCATAGTATGGTGCAGTTTCAAGATGGTAGTATTAAAGCACAAATGGGCTTACCAGATATGAAATTACCCATTCAATATGCTATGGCTTTTCCTAAAAGATTGAAGAATGATTTTCCAAGATACCATTTTGACAAACCAAATACATTGACTTTTGATGAGCCAGATGTGAAAACATTTAGGAATTTATTATTGGCAACAGAAGCTATGTATAGAGGTGGAAATGCACCATGTGTATTGAATGCTGCAAATGAAATTGCGGTGTATGCATTTTTAAAAAATAGAATTGGATTTTTAGATATGACCGATCTAATTGAAAGAACAGTAGAAAAAATTGAATTTATCGCGCATCCAAGTTTGGATGATTATTATGAAACCGACGGAGCTGCAAGAGATTTTGCTGCTTCATTAATACAATTATAACATGTATCTAGCTGCTATTGATTTAACCGTACTTGCAACAAAAACTGCACAATTTATTTTATCTTTTTCTATCATTGTAGTCTTACATGAGTTAGGACATTTTATTCCAGCTAGATTATTTGGTGCAAGAGTAGAAAAATTTTATTTATTCTTTAATCCAGGATTTAGTTTATGGAAAAAGAAGATTGGAGAAACAGAATATGGACTAGGTTGGATTCCTTTTGGAGGGTATGTAAAAATTTCGGGGATGATTGATGAAAGCATGGACAAGGAGCAGTTGAATAAAGCACCCGAATCTTATGAGTTAAGATCAAAGCCTGCTTATCAAAGATTGATTGTGATGTTAGGTGGTGTCATAGTGAATGTGATTTTAGCCATTGTGATTTTTATAGGTATTGCTTGGTTTTGGGGAGATGATTTTTTACCAGCAAAAAATCTAAGCTATGGTATACATGTGTCCGAAGTGTCTAAAAAAATGGGATTAAAAGACGGTGATATTATTGTGTCTTTAGATCAAAAAGAGTTGAATGATTTTTTTGAATTAGAATCAAAAATTGTTTTAGAAGATGCAAAAACAATTCAAGTAAAAAGAGGGGATAGTGTATTGAGCTTAGCAATACCAACAACGGTAGCTGCTGAATTATCCAATGCAAATAATACAACTGGTTTTGTGATGCCTTTATTTCCAGTGATTGTAGATTCAATAGGAAAATCCGCTGTTGTGGTGGAAGGTAGTTTTCAAAAGAACGATACTTTATTAAGCATCAATGGTCAATCCGTAAAATACCAACATGAGTTCATTGAAGTAAAAAAGCAATACAGTGATTCATTGGTGACCATCCTTGCAAAAAGAGGCATGGATACCGTGAAGATTAGAACCTTAATAAACAATAAAGCACAACTTGGGTTGTTTGTAAAATTACCAATGCAACTCTTCCAAACAGTGCATCAATCCTATAGTTTTGTAGAAGCAATTCCAACAGGTATTCAAAGATGTTTTACGACACTTGATAATTATGTAACTGGGATCAAGCAAATTTTTACTGGCAAGGTCAATCCAAATGATTCACTTGGAAGTTTAATCAGTATTGGAAATACTTTTCCTTCTCAGTGGGATTGGGAAAGATTCTGGACTTTGACAGCTGTATTTTCGATTGTATTGGGTTTCATGAACGTATTGCCTATCCCAGCATTGGATGGGGGACATGCTTTATTTATACTTTTTGAAATGATTACTGGCCGCAAGCCAAGTGATAAATTCATGGAATATGCTCAAATTGCAGGTATGATCTTGATGTTTGGTCTAATGTTATATGCATTGGGATTGGACTTCTGGCGTTTATTTAAGTAAGCCGCAATTAAAATCCATTTATTAGTTGTAATTTTGT
>CAINOI010000023.1 GCA_903851465.1 uncultured Bacteroidota bacterium | reverse complement strand
CCTATCTTGGTTCAAAGCAGGAGCGGCTGGTGTTGGATTGGGCAGTAAATTAATCACTAAAAATGTGTTGGCGACAAAACAATACGCCGAATTAACAGCAACAACGAAACAATTATTATCAATTGAAGGATTAAAATAATATTATGCAAAAAAAGATTGGAAATTTAAGATGGACGATTTGTGCCTTGGTATTTTTTGCCACAACAATTAACTATTTGGATAGAGCGGTAATTAGTTTATTAAAAAGTACCCTTTCTAAAGAATTAAGTTGGGATGACGCAGATTATGCAAACATTGAAATTGCATTTAAAATAAGTTATGCCATAGGTCTAATGTTAGCCGGAAGAATTATCGATAAAATAGGCACCAAAAAAGGATATAGCTGGGCAACTGGATTATGGAGTTTAGCAGCAATTTTACATGCTTTTGCAAAAAATGTATTTGGTTTTGCTGCAGCAAGGGCTGCTTTAGGTTTTACTGAGGCAGGAAATTTTCCTGCTGCAATAAAAACAACTGCCGAATGGTTCCCTAAAAAAGAAAGGGCATTTGCGACGGGTTTATTCAACTCCGGTGCAAATATTGGGGCTATTGTCGCTCCTTTAACTGTGCCATTTATTGCGGTTACTTTTGGATGGCAATGGGCTTTTATCATCACTGGTATATTAGGATTTTTTTGGTTGATATTCTGGCAAAAATATTATCACACACCTACTGCTCATCCAAAAATTACACCCGATGAATTAGCTTATATCAATAGTGATATAGAACCTGTAGCATTAAATGAAGCACCTAAATTAGAGAAAAAGTATACCTGGGGTATGTTATTGGGGTATAAACAAACTTGGGCATTCTCAATAGGCAAATTATTAACCGATCCAATTTGGTGGTTTTATCTTTTCTGGTTACCTGACTTTTTAGAAAGTCAGTATGGTTTAAAAGGGACACAAATTGCATTGCCCGTTGCTGCAGTGTATACCTTGTCTGTCATAGGAAGTGTAGGTGGAGGATGGGTTCCTTTAAAATTAATTAGTAATAATTGGTCCGTATTTCGAGCAAGAAAGACTTCTATGTTAATCTATGCCTTCTTAGTATTACCAATTTTATTTGCACAATATCTTGGATCAATTAATATGTGGTTGGCAGTATTAGTAATCGGTATTGCTGCAGCTGCACATCAGGCATGGAGTGCCAATATCTTCACGACTGTGAGTGATATGTTTCCTAAGCATACAGTTGGTTCTGTTACTGGAATTGGTGGCATGTTTGGCGCTATTGGGGGTATTTTATTATCCTTACTAGTACAAAAGAATTTGTTTGTTTATTATCGATCTATCAACCAAATAGAAGTGGCCTATTATATTATGTTTGCGGTATGTGCACTTTCCTATTTGTTAGCATGGTTGATTATGCACTTATTGGTTCCAAAAGTGAATGTGATAGAAGACTAGATCATAGTGTATGAATTTAAGATCATACACTATTTAATCAACTAGCCAAATGAGTGGGTTTCTAATTGGCAAGTTTCTAATCACTTCTTCATTCGTAGGAAAATGATTTAATTTTTTCCAAGTATTGAGCCAATTGGATTCATTATAATGGATATAGCCAAATAATAAAAAAGGAGTTGCTACTGGCCATTCATCCCAGTACATGACATCTTTTGGGTAGGGCCAACTTTTTTTATCTAGAACATAGGGGTAGAGGAACTCAATACTTTTTTTGAGTGATGGGGTATTGATTTTATAAATATGTGCAATCGTCATAACTGCATCAAGGTTAAACAAGGAATATCCATAAGGCTTTGTTCGCTTTAATTCCAAAGGAAAAGCACCTCGTTCATCCATTTGATTGGGTATAATTACATTTAAAAATCTTTCTTTGCAGTCATTGAATAGTGCTGTATCCTTGACTAAAGCTGCGAAAGCACTCACCTGCATGATCCAGCAAGTGCCATGATTATTTTTCGCATTTCTTTCATCTATACCATAAGGATGCGTTGTCACCCAGTTCAAATAATTGGTAAACCATTGATGTATTTTTAGACGATCCGAAGGCGGTATTAAACTTGATTTTTCTAAAATTTGAATGCTTTTTGCAACTTCTATCATCTGAATCATATCTATAATACCAATGCCTCTACCAGTCACCTTGCCTTTGATTGCTTGAGCATATAATAAATTAGGATGCATCATTGTATTGGTATCTACAAACCATGCTTTTATATGATTTATAGCCTGGTTGGCGTAAATGGTTTTCCCAGTGATTAAATAGGCAGAGGTTTGATTTGCTACAATTTTGCTAAAGCGAATCATTGCTTTTCGGTGGGCTACAAAATTGTCAGGGTTAGTTAAGCCATCTTTTTGAATATATGGCCCACTTGGATTACTAGAGTCTGGCCACCAATAATCACCTTCAGAGAAAAAATCATGTCTTCCGCCAGCCGATCTTTCACTTTGGTAACTGGTTACTGTGACAGGTTGCTCAGACAAATTTTTATTTGCTTCGGATAGTATATCCTTTTTCAATAAACTACTTACGCTTTTAAACAAGGAGGATTGACTAAAGCCATTTATTGAAAAAAGGAATAAAAAAATTGTGGCTATTTTTTTCAAGTAAAACTATTTTTGGGTGACATATTTGTTTTGAATGATAGTGCCACTCTGATCAAATGTATTGCTTATTAATGAATGTGCTGCTCTCACTTCGTCTTTGTATTCAATCAATTTATTTGTAGGAGTACAATGATTGAATATGTTATTTTTGATCAATGATTGCTGAACGCCATTTAGCAAAATGAAAGGGGCATTATCCGATACGATTTGAGTGAACGTGTTATTTTTGATTTCTAATAATGGCCCCAATGTACTTTCGTCCTTCCCGCTTCTAAGTATTGCCAATAATGGTCCGTTATGATTTGAAATGGTATTATTTAAAATAGTCATTTTTTCTACATTATAATATCCTTTATTGTCTTGCTCATCATATAGATTAAAAAGAGTACCCTTGCCGTTTGACCATTGACTGTTGCTAATGAAGACACTATCTAACAAGCTAGATTTAGAAGCCTTTAAAAATGTGCCATTGAAATTTGATACAGTGCATTGCTTCATTGTGAAATTAGAATGATTGCTGGTGCCTGATGTGTCACTGGTAACAAAAACTTTGGTATTCAACGAACTTAAATTAAGGGTTAGATTTTTCAAATGAAGGCTTTGATTTCCTTTTATTTCAAATACAAAGGCTAATTCATTATTGCTAATGAATTGAATAGGTGTTTTTAGATTTGTATTAAAAGTGACATCTCCTTTTAATGGAATACTTTCTACAAAAGAGTAAGTATTATTTGTAAGGTTAATGTTTAATTTACTGTCTTTATATTTTTCTAACGCATTTTTTATTGTTTCTGTGTTATTACAATCAACTGTAACTGCAATTTCTTTTTTATGACTATTGCTATACCATGTAGCGCCACAATTTGTATAAGCGTTGTCAATCACTTTAAGATAGTTTCCTTTGGACACATAACCAGTTGTTAATGCAAAATCATTATTTGTAGCAGCTAACAACATTTTTCTAATTGAATCTGACATTAAATTGGAGCCATTTACGATTGTTTTTGGTATTGACACAACACCCAATTGGTCTATTTTAATAGTTGCTTTTTTAAATCCATTTATAAATTGCTTGTTAACTTCGTCACCTACTAAGTTATTTGAAAATTGAATACCACTAATGTCATCATAAATATGGTAGATCGTTGTATCGTATTTGGAATAAAATAAGTTATTTAAAAATTGAACATTTTTTGGTTGTAAGCTTCTTTCTTCACTTCTTCCTTCGCTAAAACTAATAGGGGCACAATCATAAAAGCTATTATTAGCAATCACGGCATCAGAAACACCTACATATCTATTTGCTGGTGAATTAGGTACACCATTCATGATGGATAAAGGGGATCTAAAATCTACTCCTTTGCATTTATAAAAGAAATTATTGACTACGACTTGTCCTTTATTAATGACTCTAACACCTCCAGTTCCCTTTTTATCATTACCTAAAAATACATTGTTTGCAATGGTATTGTAATTACCATGTCTTAAGACCACTGCGCCTTGACATTCTTTGAATAAATTGTTTCTTACGATGTTTTGACAAGACTTGATAGAGATGATTTCAGTTTCGCCATCGCATTTTTCAAAAAAATTAGATTCAATTTTTGTATTAGAATTAAATTCACAGTGTTCTGAAACTCCAACTCTAATTATCTCTCCTCCGTTTGAAGCTAGGGGAGTCCTAAATCCAAAATAATTATGATCAATAGAATGATCATTGGATCTACTGCGGTCATCTTCTAAAATAACTGCAACTAATACACCAATATTTTTCTTATTTAAAAAACTACAATGGTCAAGACGATTATTTTTACCATACAATGCCACCCAGTAATTTTCATCTAATCTTTTCGGGTTATTAAAATCATTGATAACCGTATTAGTCACCCTACAATTATTTGCAATTTTTTGTTGATTGATACTGAATTTGATCACAGCATCCACTCCAGCATACCCATTTGTAAAATACAATCCGTCAATAACCAAATACGATCCGCCTATCAATAATTTTGAATTGCCTGTAATAACAACTTTTCCTTTAGTTTCTGCTTTAAACACAATAGGATGTTCTTTTATACCCAATGCGTCTAATTTTAAAATTACATTTTTCCATTCGCCATTTTTTAATACAATGGTATCACCTGGCTTTGCATTTTTATTGACTAATTCAAGTTCGTTGATATTTGTAACCAATCTATTTGAGGCAGACACATTTAAAATTAATATTGCGCTTAGGAAAAGTAAAACAAGTTGTTTCATAGGTTCTTTATTTGATACATCAATATTAGCATTTCGGTTGTAGAAATTTTAAAAATTTTCCGAAAACGATACCGGAATTAAATTGCCCCTTATTTTTTCTTTATTTGTTCTTTTAATGAATTACTGTAAATTCATACCAATAAAATCCATTTTCAATGATAAAAAAGGCATTCATAACGGGGACAATTGCATTGATTACAATCTGTTCTTTTGGACAAAAAATAAACAGTCGTCAAGCTCAAATAGCTACTGTTTTTAATACTGCAGTTCAGCAGTATAGCATTTTACTGGATAGTGCGAATGTTCAAATGAAATACCCACGATCTAGTAAGAATGGATATTTAACCTATGTAACGATTGAAGAATGGACAGGTGGATTTTGGCCGGGTGCTTTATGGTATATGTATGAGTATACTCAAGACCCAAAATGGAAAGATGCAGCCACCAAATGGACGGAATCATTGGAATCAAACCAATTTAATACAAAACATCATGATATTGGATTTATGATGTACAATAGTTATGGAAATGCTTACAGGCTAACTAAAAATGATAAATACAAAGCTATTCTTGTACAATCAGCAAAATCGCTTTGCAAACGCTATAATGATAAAGTTGGGGCCATTAAATCTTGGAATGATAAACCTTCATTAGATGGGAAAGACACTATGCGTTATCCTGTCATCATCGACAATATGATGAATCTTGAGCTACTCTTTTTTGCTTCAAAAATAACAGGCGATACTACTTACAAACATATTGCCATTAAGCATGCTGAAAAAACAATGCAAAATCACTTAAGGCCTGATTTTAGCAGCTATCATGTTATTAACTATGATACAATTACTGGTAAAGCATTACACAAAGAAACGAATCAAGGTTTTGCACATAATTCAACTTGGACTAGAGGACAAGCATGGGGTGTTTATGGATTTACAATGACTTATAGAGAAACAGGAGATAAAAGATTTTTAAATACCGCAATTAAAATGGCCGATTTTTTTATCAATAATAAAAATTTGTCTTCTGATAAAATACCTAATTGGGATTTCAATGTCAATCAAGCGGGATATCATCCACCAGCGAATGCACAAGCAATCAATCTAACCTATGTACCAAAAGATGCTTCTGCGGCTGCTATTTTAGCTTCTGCATTACTAGAACTAAGCCAATATGCAGGAACAAAAGGGGCTACCTATAAATCAATTGCCAATCAAATTTTAGCCTCTTTAAGCAGCGAAGCCTATTTAGCAAAAACTGGAACCAATAATGGGTTTATATTGATGCATTGTACTGGAAATGCCAATCGATTATCTGAAGTGGATAAGCCAATTATGTATGGGGATTATTATTTTTTAGAAGCTTTATTGAGAGACCAATCAAATAAATAAGATAGGCATTAAATTAACTTTCTTTTGCTAGATTCTCTAATAAGTAATATGGGCTTTAAGACTTCCGTAGTGATGGCACTTTCTTCACTATGAAGTCGTTCAATAAAAATCTTGGCGGCCATCTTGCCTATTTCAAACATGGGCTGCTCTATGCTAGATATGGTTGGGGTTAATAAAGACAACATAGGTTCATTGTTAAATCCAATAAGCCCAATGTCTGTAGGCATTGTAAGCCCTTTTTCTTTTATCGCAATCATGGCGCCAATCGCCATTCTATCACTAATCGTAAAAATAGCATCTGGCCTATTTTTTGATTTCAATAATTCCTTTGTTGCGAAATAAGCATAGTCTTGATTAAAATCACAATGAATGATATTTTTTGGATCTACTTTTAAATTATTTTCTTTAAGTGCTTTCAAATAGCCATCCATGCGTGCATTGCTAATGCCCAAATTTTTTGGCCCTGCTAAAATGGCAATATTTCTATAGCCTTGTTGAATTAAGTGATCCGTTGCTATATAACCGCCATATTCATTATCTAAAATGACATTAGGGGCAATAATTTCAGGAACAATCCTATCAAAGGCCACAATTGGTAAGTCTCTTTCTTGGAATTTTTTAATGTGGTCAAAGGTTTTAGTTTCGCTAGATACAGATATAATTAATCCATCTACCAAACTTTGTAACATTCTAGAGGTATTTAAAACCTCTCTCCCAAAGGACTCATTGCTTTGGCATACCATCACGGTATAGCCAGCTTCTAATGCAACTTCATCAATGCCTTTTACCATAGTAGCCAAGACATAGTCTAAGTTTGGAACAATCACTCCAATTGTGTTTGTCTGCTTTACTCTAAAACTAACTGCGAGTCTATTAGGTTGATAATGAAGCTCTTCTGCAACTGCTAAAATGGACGCTTTTGTTTCATTGCTAACATCTGGCGCATTTTTTAATGCCCTGGAAACAGTCGAAATAGAAACATTTAATCTTTTTGCAATGTCTTTTATGGTTGCTTGCTTTTTCATATTACGAATTGAATGCTCAAAGTAATACTTATTCATGACCGAAATTTCCGGTACCGTTACCGGTTTCGTATCGGTTTTTAAAATTTAGATAATTTTCAATAAAATTGACATTATGAATTAAATATTTTAAATAATACACTCATATTTTCGAAATATATTAATATATTAGAAAATAGAATCTTTTAATACAAACTTAATATTAACATAAGATTGCTGCTGGGAATTGACTCATATTAATAAATAGTTAAGTTCCTGTGTGAGTATAATCCAAAAACGAATGCTTGTTTATATGTATAGAAAGATTTTAGTATTGATTGCTTGTTTCATTTTTGTGACTTCAAATGCGCAAAAACATCCTTTTTTATATATCAATAAACAAGAGGCAAATGAATTGTTGCAAGCCACAAAAAATAATGAGGCTATATCTGTTTTTAAACAATCTTTTGTAGAAACTAAAAAAGAGGTGGATGCATTTGTTGGCAAAGAGGTGGATGTGCCTTTTCCAACTGATCCAGCAGGAGGCTACACACATGATAAACATAAGTCTAATTATATGCTCATGTTTAATGCTGGTTTATTATACAATATTACTGCTGATTCAAAATATGCTTTACTTGTAAAAAAGATGTTGCTTAAATATGCAGTACTTAATCCAACATTAAAAAAGCATCCTCAAGCAACTAGTCCATTTGCGGGACACCTGTTTTGGCAAGCATTGAATGATGCCAATTGGATGGTATATGCTGGTCTTGCATATGATTTAGTTTATAATTATTTGTCTCCTGAAGAAAGAAACAAAATAGAAAAAGGTGCTTTTAAACCTGAGGTAGATTATTTAACCATAGAAATGAAAGACTGGTATGATCGTCTTCATAATCATAGTGTTTGGGCGAGCGCTGGAATTGGAATCATTGGATTAGCCACTAATAATAAAGACTATGTTGATATGGCACTTTACGGAAGTGTTAAAACTGGTAAAGTTGGATTTATAGCACAAATGGATAATTTATTTTCACCTGATGGATATTATACCGAGGGACCATATTATGTTAGGTATGCCATACTACCTTATATACTTTTTGCGAATGCGATAGATAAAGCGAATCCAGCAATGAAAATATTTGAACATAGAAATAATATTTTACAAAAAGCTTTAATTACCTGTCTTCAGCAAACAAATTCAAACGGCTCATTTTTCCCATTGAATGATGCATTGAAAGAAAAGGATTTCACATCTAATGAACTTGTTACTGCAATTAATATTGCACGCAGCAAGTATGGTAAGGATAATGGACTATTGACTGTGGCAAAAAAACAGAATAGAGTTTCATTAGACAAAGGAGGATTGCTTATATCAAATGAATTGATGTCAAACAAAATAGCGCCTTATTTCCCTTACAAAACAATTGAAAGTAAGGACGGCGTTTTAGGGGACGAAGGCGGAATCAGTATTTTGAGAAACGGTAAAGGCGAGGATCTCTCATCTTTAGTCTATAAATATGCTTCTCAGGGATTGGGCCATGGTCACTTTGACAGGCTAAGCATCAATATGTTTGATAAAGGCAACGAAGTGCTTCAGGATTATGGATCGGCAAGATTCATTGGCATTGAACAAAAATATGGGGGTAGGTATTTACCAGAAAATACCAACTATGCAGCACAAACCATAGCGCATAATACCATTGTGCAAGACGAAACAAGTCATTTTAATGGGGATACGGATTTAGGACAAAAATACCATGCCAATAAACTTTTTTCAGATTTCAAAAATCCTAATGTACAAGTCGTTGCTGCAATTGAAGAAAATGCTTACAAAGGAACACAACTAAAAAGAACTTTATTTTTCTTAGACTCTATTGATGGAAGAAAGTATATTATTGATTTGTTTAAGGTCAATGCTGCAGGCACACATCAATTTGATTTGCCTTTTCATTACAATGGTCAGGTTATTAGCACCAATTTCAAGTACACCACCCCTAAGACTTTGGAAACATTTGGTAAACACGACGGCTATGAGTTTTTATGGAAGGAAAATGAAGCTATCAAAACAAACGGTTTGGCTCAATTGACTTATTTGAATAAGGACAAGTTTTATACGATTTCAACATTGACAACGGATACGACAAATATTTACTTAACTAGAATTGGGGCCAATGATCCAAACTTTAATCTAAGACCTGAAACTTCTATTGTTTTTAGAAAAACCAAGCAATCACCCATCTTTTTATCGGTGCTAGAAATGCATGGTTATTATGATACAAGAAATGAATTTTCATACGATTCTTATTCTAAAGTGAAAGAAATCATTGTCTTACAACAAGACGAAAACACGACTGTATTCAAAATAGTACTCAATAACAGTTCATTGTTATTTGCGCTTTCTAATAATAATTTCGATGATAAAGCAAAACACAATGTAACTGTATCATCTGAAAATATACAATGGACAGGGCCTTATCATTTTAAAAAAATGGCGAATTAATAAAAACCAAAACCTATATAATCACTCAAAATTTTAATTACAATATGATTTCAGAAAAAACAAATAGCCTCTTTATAAATGATAATGACAAATCATGGGAGGTCTTAGACGAGAAAGTCAAGCGGAAGATAATGGCTTACGAGGAAAGCTTAATGGTTGTTAAAGTCGCGTTTCAAGCTGGCGGCGTTGGTCCTTTACATCAACATAGGCATGTTCAAATTACCCATGTAGAATCTGGCGTATTTGAAGTGGAAATTGATGGTCAAAAACAAGTGTTAAAAGCGGGTGATGCATTCCATATTCCTGCAAATATTTTGCATGGGGCTGTTTGTCTAGAAGAAGGTGTTCTGATAGATGTATTTAGTCCAATGCGAGAAGATTTTATCAAAATTTAATAATGATTTTCTAAACTTAAATATTCAAGTATGAAAAATTTACGATTGCTGCTGTTTATGATACCCATGTTACTTTGTACACTTCTAGTTAGTGCGCAACAAACATCGGTGAAAGGAAAGGTGATAGACAAAGAAACCGGTGCTCCATTGAGTGGTGTTACAATTATGTTTGAAAAAAACAAAAAGGCTGTAACCACTAAAAATGATGGAACATTTTCTTTTAATATCAACACCCCCGATAAAAATGTAACCTTTAGTTATGTTGGGTATCTCGCTCAGAAAATGACATTGGGAGAAGAAACCAATTATATCATTTCGATGGTGCAAGACATCACAGTTCAAAGTGAAGTTGTTGTCATTGGTTATGGTACGCAAAAAAAATCTAGTTTAACAGGTGCTATTTCTAAGTTTAAAAATGAAAATTTAGATGAAGCTCCAGTTTCTAGAATTGATCAAGCCTTACAAGGTAAAATTGCTGGTTTGACTATTCAAAACACATCATCTGAAGCAGGTGCTGCTCCAAAAATCAGTATTAGAGGTATTAGTTCCTTGTATGCTGGAGCTAGTCCATTAATTGTGGTGGACGGTTTGCCAATTGCGGATGGTTTATCTTTTTTAAACCCTGCAGATATCGAATCCATTGAAGTATTAAAAGATGCCGCTTCAGCTGCAATCTATGGTTCTAGAGGTGCAAGTGGTGTCATTATTGTTACTACTAAAAAAGGTTCTGCAAGTAAAACAAAGTATAATTTCAAATTTACTTCTGGTCAAAAAAAGGATTATAAAAGATATGATATCATGACCACTAAAGAATATGTTGGCATGTTATTTAACGAGGTGGCATTAAGAGCTACTGATCCAAGTGTTGTTCAATCAACCAATACAGTATTAGATGCAGATAGAGCTTCTTATATTATTGAAAATCAACTTTTGGGTGGCAAGTCTACGGATTGGCAATCACAAACTTTGAGACCAGGTGGTTTTAAGAATATTCAATTGAGTGCTTCTGGTGGTTCTAATAATATGAGATTTTTTCTATCTGGAGGTTATCAGAATGATGAAGGGATGCAAAATAAAAGCAACTATGAGAAATTCAATATAAGAGCTAGAGTAGATGTTGATTTTAGCAAAAAGGTCAAACTTTCTGTCAATGTCAATCCATCCTATGCTAAGAAAGTTTCTCCTTCTCAAAACTTTACTAACTTTTGGAGAGCCCCAACATGGCTTCCTGTTTACCACAATGCACTCACTGCAGCATTGGTCAATACCAATTCTCAATATGCGGGTATCATGCCAGGCGATTATGCGCATCCTCGTCATTTTTCAGGTTTAAAATACACTGGATTAATGCCAGATGGAACTACTTGGACTTCAGCAACAACAGCGAACCCAAGTGGTTCTGCTCAGCAAAATCCTTATTCAGATGTAATGCGTTCTGATATTTCAAGTAATGACTATCGTTTACAATCTTCTGCAGAATTAAGTATTGAGCTTGCAAAAGGGTTGATTTTCAAAACGGTAGGGTCTAACTTAATGTATTATACAAATGGATTGAACTTCTATGAAAGAGAGTATAATAGTGAAGGTTCTTTAAATAGAGGTGTTTTCATCAATAATAAGTATGTTGATTTATTGTCTGAAAACACTTTAAGCTATACAAAGCAAACGAATAAAAGCAACTTAAATATTTTTGCAGGTTTTACATCTCAAACTACAAAAATTCAAAACCAACAAACAGCTGGGATTGATTTTCCTAGTGATGATATCAGAACTTTAAATAGTGCTGCTCAAATTGAGAAGTCAGGTACTACTGGAACGAATAATCAAATTGGCTTAATTTCCTACTTAGGTCGTGTAAATTATGCTTATGATGATAAATATTTAATTTCTGCTAGTTTTAGAACAGATGGTAGCTCTTATTTTGCAAAAGGCAATAAATGGGGCCAATTTCCTTCAATTTCTGGAGGTTGGGTTTTAAGCAAAGAAAAATTATTCAGTAAAATTAGCTGGTTAAGTAATTTAAAATTGAGAAAAAGTTATGGTGTATCTGGAAATAACAGAATTGTAGATTTCGCCTTTTTAGACTTATTGTATGGTGCGAATTATACTTATGGTTCTGGTACAGGTGTAACTACTCCAGGGCTTGTGAGTTCTAGTTCTTATTTATCTAATCCAAATATCACTTGGGAGAGTACGAGACAAAATAACAATGGTGTTGACTTAGCCTTGTTCTCAAATAAAGTAAGCATCACTTTTGATTTTTATAAGTCTGTAACAGATAGATTACTATTACAACAATCTGCAATGGCATTTACTGGTGTACCTCAGTTTTGGAATAACTTAGGAAAATTACAAAACAAAGGATTTGAATTTGAGTTAACGACTAAAAATGTACAGAAGAAAAATTTCACTTGGACAACCTCAGCGAATGTTTCACAGAACAGAAATAAAATCTTAGAACTTGGAACAGAGGCATTCTTGTTAAATCAAGGAGAGCGTACGGAAGTATACCGAAATAAAGTAGGTGACCCATTAGTGACTTTCTATGGATTTAAAACCGATGGAGTTTGGTTATCTCAAGACCAGATCAACAATTCTGGATTGACATCTGCTTTACCATCTATGTTTGCTCCTGGTGGATTGAAAGTAGTAGATATCAATAAAGATGGTAAGATTGACAATAGCGACAGAACTGATTTAGGTAATCCTTATCCTGATTTTAACTGGGGTATTACCAATACGTTTAAAATCAAAAATATTGACTTTAGTTTCTTATTACAAGGGGTACATGGTGGTAAATTAATCAATGGTGATCCTAACTATAATGAATCAAGAAGAACAATTCGCGCATACAATCAAAATAGATGGATTAGCGCATTGAATCCAGGTGATGGTAAAACGCCATACTCTACGAATGGCTTTAACTGGATGTTAACCGATTATGTAATTGAAGATGCGTCTTATTATGCTTTGAGAGAAGTTAATTTAGGTTACACCTTGCCTTCTGCTTCAATTAAGAAATTAAAAATCAGTTCAATGAGATTCTATCTTTCTGCACAGAATTTATTTTTTATTACAGCAGCTAATTATAGAGGTGTGAATCCTGAAGGTCGATTCAGTAACGGACCATACTCATCCGTTTTAATTGATGGATATCAAAGAGGTTCATTCCCAATTCCTCAAACTATTACAGCCGGTATTGATATAAACTTTTAATTTCTAAAAGAAATAAAATATTTAATTATGAAAAACATTGCAAGCTTATTAATACTATCTACAATTTTTCTTACTTCTTGTGAGAAAAATATAGACCTGTATCCTCAGTCAAATATCACGACTGAAAACTTTTTTCAAAATGCAAATGATATACAGATTGCATTGAATGGTTCTTATAATGCTTTAAGAGCTCCATTATTAGAAGAATGGAAATTAACAGAATTAAGAAGTGATAATACTATCATGTATAGTTCTGCTAGTAAGTCAGCCCCAAATAGAGACTTAAGTGACTTGGATTTATTTATTCCAAGCACTTCCCATGCTGCTATTTACAACTACTGGATCGCAAACTATTTTAATATTAGAAATGTAAATAATATTTTAAATAGTTTAAATATCAACTATGACAAAGCGACAGGTAAGGTTAATTCTGAAACGACCACAGTTGAAATTACAGATGCTCAAAAAAAGAGCTTAAGTGCTGAAGCTACATTTATTAGAGCCTACCATTATTTTAATCTAGTGAGATTGTATGGTGGGGTGATGTTAATTCATGAGCCTTTAGATCCTTTCGAAGCAACTAGTATTAATAGAGCTACAACGGATGAGATTTACAAATTAATCATTGCCGATTTGACTTATACAATTGAAAATGGCTCTACTTTAAAATATGCATCTATTCCTGCAGCAAATTTGGGTAAAGTTAATGCATGGGCTGCTAAAGCTTTATTAGCAAAAGTGTATTTGACATTGAATCGTAAAACAGATGCCATTCCTTTATTAACGGATATCATTGCGAATAGTGGATATGGATTAGTGACTGCTTATTCAGACATCTTCTCTATAACCAATGAAATGAATAAAGAAGTCATGTTTGCCATTAGATATAAGGCAGGCGGCATTGGACAAGGTTCTCCATTTCCAAATTTATTTGCACCAGAGTTAAGTGGTGTAGCGGTTATCAATGGTGATGGTTCTAGTCAAAATGCACCTTGTGCTGAACTCAATTCAGCTTATAATGTGTTAGACAATCGTAATGCAGCGAGCATAGGTGTGTATGGTAAGGCACTGAATAATTTATATCCTAAAAAGATGATTTCACAAGTCTCATTAATTGGGGATGCTGAAAATGACTGGATTGTAATTAGATATGCCGATGTATTATTGATGTTGGCAGAAGCGCAAGGAAATACTGCAGCTAGCTTAGCATTAATCAATCTAACAAGAGCGCGTGCTGGTTTGCCTGCACTAACTGCAACAACAGTTAACACAACAGCAATTTTTGAAAAAGAATTAGCCAATGAACGAAGATTAGAATTCACTTTTGAAAATATGAGGTGGTTTGACCTTTTGAGATTTAAGACAACCATGCCAAGTATTGATGCTGTGTCTATTATTAAGGCAAATTTCAGTTCAATGTGGACGATTCATTACAGCAAATATCCATCTCCAGCTGCTCCACTTGCTACTATTCAATCTTATGTAACAGACCAAAAATTATTACTGCCAATTCCACAACGTGAAATTGATAATAATACAAAATTAGTGATACCGCAAAATCCAGGTTATTAATAATAAGCAAACAGGTTTTTATGCCAATACTACTATCCTTTCTTAGGGTAGTAGTATTTATTTTAGCCTTTTCTTAGTAAACTAAAGCTTCTTTGAATTGTCTAATGTAAAAGACTATTTTCATTAGAACATGATAGTAATGAATTCCCCTAAGATGACACATCAATTTTTATAGAAATGAACAACAAACTATTCTTTGTAACGCTATTGACATTTTCGTTGATAAGCAATGTAAATGCACAAAAAAGCAAGCCAAACATTTTGTTTATTGCAGTAGACGATTTAAAGCCCGAACTAGGTGCTTATGGTAATAAATTAGTCAAGACGCCTAATATTGACAGATTGGCTAAAATGTCTACTGTTTTCTTAAATAATTATTGTCAACAAGCAGTATGTGGACCAACAAGAGCCAGTTTAATGACGGGTATGCGTCCAGATTATACAAAAATCTGGGATTTAAAAACGCAAATGCGTGATATGAATCCCAATATAGTCACCCTCCCTCAGTATTTAATTACACAAGGTTACAATACGGTTGGTACAGGTAAAATATACCATCCAAGTAGTTCTATTAAAAAAATAGATCCGGTTAGTTGGAGTATGCCCTATTTAGAGCCAGAAGAATCCGACTATGCAAATAATTTAGGAAAACCAGCAAATAGCCAATACCAAAAGCCGGAAAACAAAGCACTTTTTGCTGTTAAAAAAGAAAGAGTACAAAGAGATAATGATGACGAAGAGCCAACAACAATAAAAGGACCATCATCTGAAAATTTCGATGTTCCTGATAATGCCTATGATGACGGCGTGATTGCATTGTTAGCAAAAAATAAATTAATTGAGTTATCAAAAAATAGCAAACCTTATTTTATGGCAGTGGGTTTTCGTAAACCGCATTTGCCTTTTGTTGCACCAAAAAAATATTGGGATTTATACAATAGAGCAGATATGCCTTTGGCAACATTCACAGAGCATGCAAAAGATGCACCAGAAGTGGCTTATCATAAGTCAGGAGAATTAAGAAATTATATAGATATTCCAGCGTTTGCAACTTTTAATCAACCTGGTAATCATGTTTATTTAAAAGAAGAAAAACAAAAAGAGTTAATTCATGGTTATTATGCTGCGGTATCTTATATGGATGCGCAAGTAGGTATCTTATTAAATACTTTGGATTCCTTAGGGACTTTAAATAACACCATCATTGTATTATGGGGTGATCATGGTTGGCATTTAGGCGACCATGATTTGTGGGAAAAGCATACTAATATGGAACAAGCGACCCGTGCGCCATTGATTGTGGCTGCTCCAGGTATGAAAGCAGGTAAGTCTAATTCATTGTCAGAGCACCTTGATATTTTCCCTACGATTTGTGATTTAGCTGGCTTAAATGTGCCTGCACAATTACAAGGAAAAAGTTTAAAACCTATCATGCAGAATAATACGAATTCTGTGAAAGATTTTTCTGTAAGTCAATATCCTAGAAAATTAAGTAAGGAAGACACTCAAAAAGCAGGCTTTGACTCCAATAAAATCATGGGCTATAGCTTAAGAACGAGCAAATATCGTTTTACCATTTGGATGAATGATTTTACTTCTGACCAACAATTTGATGCTAAAAAGATTTTTGCTTCCGAAATGTATGATTACACTGCAGACCCTTTAGAAAAAGTCAATATTTACACATCGAATAATTATAAAGAGGCTGCAAAAGAAATGTATTCTAAAATGGTTAATTTTTTCAAGTCTCAAGAAACTAAATAAAAATAACCACTTCAACATCACCCAATAATTAATATCAGATGAAAAAGCGCATTTTATTTTGTTTATTCATTGTATTTATACAAAGCCATTTAGTGGCGCAAACAAAAGCAAAACCAAATATTTTATTTATTGCAGTGGATGACCTAAAGCCCATACTTGGTGCTTATGGTAATAAATTTATAAAAACGCCTAATATTGATAGATTGGCTAAAATGGGGACGACCTTTTTAAACAATTATTGTCAACAAGCAGTATGTGGACCTACCCGTGCAAGCTTGTTAACAGGTATGCGTCCAGACTTGACCAAAATCTGGGATTTAAAAACACAAATTCGTGATGTAAGCCCCGATATTGTAACCTTACCTCAATATTTAATCACACAAGGCTATTCCACACAAGGCATAGGTAAAGTATTTGATCCTCGAAATGTAGATAATAATACCGATAAAGTTTCTTGGAGTACACCTTATTACAAGACGGATAAAAAATATTATGTACCTGAACTAGGAGAGCCTGCAGAAGGTAGATATCAATTAAAGGAAACAAAATTGGCCGCCGAAAAAGTGATCAATGAAGCACTTGCAAAAGGGATGACCAAGGCAGAGGCGAATGCAGAAGCAACAGCTAAAGTTCGTCCAACCACAGAAGGTATTGATGTTCCTGATAATGCCTATACAGATGGCGCAAATATTTTACAAGCAAATGAGATATTAGCTCAGTTGAGTAAAAAAAATGAACCTTTCTTTTTTGCAGTGGGTATTGCAAAACCGCATTTGCCTTTTGTAGCACCTAAAAAGTATTGGGATCTATATAAAAGAGAAGACATTGTCCTTGCGCCTTTTCAAGAAATCAATAAAAACCCAATAGATGTTGCTTATCATAATGCAGGGGAGTTAAGAGCCTATACTGATATGCCAGAGGTCATTGCAACGACACCTCAAAAAGAATTTGGATTGTCTGTGTCTATCGATAAGCAAAAAGAGTTATTACATGGTTATTATGCAGCGATATCCTACACAGATGCATTAGTTGGTAAGCTTTTAAACACATTGGATTCTTTAGGTTTAACAAAGAATACCATTATTGTATTATGGGGAGATCATGGATGGCATTTAGGTGATCATAACCTTTGGTGCAAACACAGTAATTTTGAACAAGCCACCCGTGCACCATTATTGATCAGTGCGCCTGGGTATGCTTCTAATAAAACAAAATCATTTTCTGAGCATGTAGATATTTTTCCAACACTTTGTGATTTGGCAGGGGTTGCGATACCAAGTCAATTACAGGGAAAAAGTTTAAAAAAGGTAATGGAAAATCCATTGGTCAAAGTGAAGGAATATTCAATCAGTCAATATCCACGAAGTGGAGTGGATGAAGAAAATGATCGATTGGGTTATGCTGAAGCGAATGTCATGGGGTATTCAATCCGCAATAGTCAATACAGGTATACAATTTGGATGAAAAACAGTTTTAGATCAACTAAGCCTTTTAAAGCTGAATCTGTGATTGGAGATGAGTTGTATGATTACAATGCTGACCCATTAGAAAAAGTAAATGTGGCAAAGGACGCTAAGTATGCTGCCGTTACTAAGAAAATAAAAGCAGAAATGCTTGCTTATTTTGCAACTCAAGTTGTAACTCAAGTGGCAGCAAAAGAAAAAACTAAATAGAGCTTAATTCGATGTTCATTCTTAGTAGATGCATCGCTTTTTTAAAGCTTATTTTTAGATATAAACAAATGAAAAATAGTAATAAATATAGTCAGGTTATTTTGCTTAAAAAGTACTGCACTTTATTTATAGTAATACCCTTTTTGAGTGTCTTTGCGAATGGCATAAATGCGCAATCTAAAACGGCTAAAAACAACAAGCCTAATATCATTGTTATTTTAACAGATGACATGGGCTTCTCAGATATTGGTTGTTATGGTTCCGAAATCAACACGCCTAACATCGATCTCTTAGCAAATAAGGGGGTTCGATTTAGTCATTTTTACAATACTGCAAGATGCAGTCCCTCTCGTGCTTCTTTATTAACGGGTCTTTATCCGCATCAAGCAGGTATGGGACATCTTTCTACCGAAAATTTTGCAGAACCTGGTTATGTGGATGATTTAAGTAAAAATGCAGTGACCATGGCAGAGGTTTTTAAATCTGCTGGCTATGCAACTTACATGACTGGTAAATGGCATATTGCAAAAAATTTAGCGAACCAAAATGATATAAGTAATTGGCCTGTCCAAAGAGGATTTCAGAGATTCTTTGGAACGCTAAATGGCTCAGGAAGCTTTTATGATCCTGGTACTTTAGTGAGTAACAATACCTATATCACCCCTGGTGATAATTTTTATTATACCAATGCTATCTCTGATACAGCAGTTAAGTTTATCAACGAACATAAAACAACGAATCCTTTCTTCTTTTATATCGCCTATACTTCGGCACATTGGCCTTTACACGCTCCAGAAAAAGAAGTGCAAAAATATAAGGGCGTATATGATCAAGGTTGGGATGCCATTAGAATTGCTAGATTCAATAAATTACAAAAATTAGGGATGATTAGCAAGGAAGCTATTTTGACCGAAAGGGGTGTGAGTATTCCTGCATGGGAAAATGCACCTATGAAAGATTGGCAAGTTCGAAAAATGGAAGTCTATGCTGCCATGATTGATGTAATGGATCAAGGGATTGGAAAAATCATTACAACACTGGAAAAAAAAGGGATACTTGACAATACGGTTATTTTTTATATGCACGATAATGGAGGTTGCGCAGAGCCGCTAGATTCTGATCAGCCGGAAGTTGCGATGACTGCGGCGCAAAAAGAAAATCATCCCTATGCCAAGGACTCCATTTTTGTAGGCAAAAAACCAATCTATACAAGAGACGGTCAATTTATTAGAAGTGGCATGGGTGTGATGCCTGGACCAGCAAATACTTGGGTGACTTATGGTATGGAATGGGCCAATGTAAGTAATACGCCATTTAGAATGTATAAACATTGGACACACGAAGGAGGGATTGCTTCGCCTTTAGTTGTTTATTGGCCAAAAGGGATGGCTCAAAAAGGAGTGATTCGAAATCAAGATGCGCATTTAATAGACATTATGGCAACCTGTGTGGACATTGCTGGCATCACCTATCCTACAACTTATAACGGGCAGGCTATTCAACCAATGGAAGGAAAAAGTTTAGTAGGCGCAATCAATAACAAACCTATTCAACGTGCATTTATTTTTTGGGAACATGAAGGGAACCGTGCACTAAAAGCAGGGCCTTGGAAATTAGTATCAAAGACCGAAAAGAGTAAAGTCTTTACAGAAAAGGATCAAAATGCATGGGAGTTGTATAATTTGGAACTTGATCCAAGTGAAACAAAAGACCTTGCTAGCCAGTATCCTGCAAAAGTGCAAGCGTTGGCTTTGTTATGGGAAAAGGAAGCCATTCGAACCAAAGCATTGCCATGGCCATGGGATAAAAAATCAAAAAAATAAACCAATTCTAATTCACTGCTTTAATAATTCATTTCACCTATCAATTAAATATTTTTTATGAAATTTCAATCATTTTTAGTTGGCTTTTTATTTTTAACTATTAGTGTTACTGCACAAAATAAAAAACCCAATATTATTTTTGTACTAGCAGACGATTTAGGCATTGATGGCGTAAGTAGTTACGGAGCCGATTTGTTTAAAACGCCTGAAATTGACAAACTTGCTAAAAATGGTATAAGGTATACGAATGCTTACACAGTGCCATTATGTGGACCATCAAGAGCATTGATCTTATCAGGAAGATATGGATTTAGAACAGGGGCTGTCAATCAAGATCAAACAGGAGAAATCAAACCTTCTGAAGAAACATTGATGCCTACAATTTTAAAAACAGCGGGCTATACGAGTTCAATGATTGGGAAATGGGGTCAATTGCCATTAGGGCCAGCTGAATTTGGTTTTGATGATTATTTACGATTCACTGGAAGTGGCGTTTATAATAATACAGCCGAAAAGACACAAAAATATGTTTTAAATGGCAAGGATTTAGTGTTAAAAGACAACGAGTATATGCCCGATTTGATGCATGATCATATGGTAGATTTTTTATCAAAACATACAAAGGATCCGTTTTACTTATATTATTCTTTAGTACATGTGCATGGGGAGATTAAAGCAACACCAGACACAAAGCCTGGTACCACTGACTTTAAAGAATTGTATACCGACAATATCAATTACATGGATAAATTAGTTGGGAAATTGATACATACATTGGATAGCCTTAAACTAAGAGACAATACCTTAATTGTATTTTTTGGAGACAATGGGACTGCTGGACAAGCAGCTCAAATTGGAACTGTGAATGGTAAAAAAATTATTGGTAAAAAAGGCACGATGCAAGAAGGTGGAAGTTTAGTGCCATTAATTATCAATTGGCCGGGGGTAATCAAAACAGGAGCTGTATCAAAAAACTTAGTGGATGCTGCAGATTTTATCCCCACTTTTGCAGAAATTGCTGGAGCGAGCTTGCCTACTAATAAAAAGTTAGATGGTATTAGTTTTGCCAAGCAAATAAAAGGAGCAAAAGGAAATTCAAGAGATTGGATATTTACTGGATTAGGTAATGATTGGTATGTAAGGAGTGCAGATTGGAAGTTAAATAGAGCAGGCCAACTTTTTGATATGCGTAACGCGCCATTTGAAGAGAAATTAACACCTGATTCAGATAATACAAAAAGCATCAAAGAAGGCCTTCAGAAAATATTAGCAGAATTAGATCCAGCATCTGGTGTCTTAGATAAAGGAGACGGCAGCGGAAGACATGCTAGTAATGCGGCTAAGAAGGCTAAAAAAAATTAAAATAGTAATAAAATAATAGCATTGATCAACGGGTTATTCATTATTAAATAGGCAAATTGCCCTCCTATAAGTTAAACATGAATTGGATTAAATTATTTTTATTTATTTTTTTATCAATACAAGTAAAAGCCAATGTGCAATTACCGCGCTTTATTAGTAATGGCATGGTTTTGCAAAGAAATGTTTCCATACCTATTTGGGGATGGGCTTCGGCCGGCGAGAAAATAGAAATTACATTTAAAGGGAAAACATATAGTGCAATAACAGATGCAAATAAAAAATGGAAAGTCAATCTTGACGCAAGTAGGGAAGGTGGACCATATGCACTGAGTATCAAAGGAAATAATCTTATTACTATTGAAGATGTTTTGGTGGGAGACGTTTGGTTCTGTTCTGGTCAATCCAATATGGAGTATGAATTGTACAAAGCAGCCGAAAAATATCCTAATGAAATAGCTAGTTCTAAAAATGATCAAATTAGAAATTTTCAAGTAAAAAGGAATCATTCATTTAGTCCTTTGGATGATGTAGCATCCACTAAAGGCTGGGAAAAGGCAAGCCCAGAAACAGTTCCGAATTTTAGTGCTATTGCTTATTTCTATGCACTTAAATTATATGAAAAGTACCATGTTCCTATTGGTTTAATCAATTCAAGTTATGGAGGCACACCTGCAGAAGCATGGATGAGTGAAAAAGCTTTAGTGAATTATCCCAAATATTACAACAGGACCAATTTCTTTAAGGCAGGAAGCAACATTGATAGTGTTACAAAATCAGACAAGGTATACAACGATTTTTGGAATAACCAAGTTGCATCCTTAGATGAAGGTAATAAAGGAGATTGGAAAAATAAATCATATGATGCGTCTAGTTGGCCTATTGTAACCATGCCAAGTTTTTGGCAAGAAAAAATACTGCCCGAAGTTAAAGCTGGAACTGTTTGGTATAAAAAGGATGTTCAAATCCCAAAAAAATATATCGGTCAAGTTGCAAAATTAAGATTGGGTAATATTATCATGAAGGATGTTACTTTTATAAATGGCATCAAGGTTGGATCAACATCCAATAAACATGCTCCTAGATATTATGTGATCAATAAAAATAGTTTACAAGAAGGCATCAATACCATTACGGTTCAAGTGACCAACGAAATGGGGGATGCTGGATTTATTAAAGATAAAAGGTATCAATTAGAAATTGGAGACACCATCATCCAATTAAACGGCGATTGGAAATATAAACTAGGTGTTGCGGTAGAACCTTTTAAAAGAGATAGTCTCACAAAGCTTTTTTGTGAAGGTGCAGCCCTCTATAATGCAATGGTGCATCCTCTCGTGGGGTATGGAATTAAAGGAGTGATTTGGTATCAAGGGGAAGCCAATCAAAGTAAAGCAAAAGAATACAGAACCCTTTTTCCAGAATTAATCACCTCATGGAGAACTGCATGGGGCCAGGGTGACTTTCCTTTCCTATGGTCACAATTGGCCAATATTAATAAGCCTAAAACACTACCTAGTGAAAGTAAATTAGCAGAACTGCAAGACGCTCAATCCAATACCCTTAGCTTACCAATGACTGGAATGGCTGTGTTGAATGATATTGGTGAATGGAATGATGTACATCCAATGAATAAATTAGAAGCTGCTAATAGAATGTATTTAGCATCACTTAAAGTGGCTTACAAAGAAAACAATATTGTGTTTTCAGGACCTACATTAGTTAAAACCGAAATTAAGGATAGTAGTATTGTGCTCTATTTTGACAATATTGGTTCTGGTCTGATGGCCAAAGGGACTGGCAAGCTTGCTCATTTTGCAATTGCATCTGAAAATAAAAAATACATTTGGGCAGATGCATACATCGAAGGCAATAAGGTCATCGTCTCAAATAAAACAATTGCGCAACCAAAGTATGTTAGGTATGCATGGGCAGATAATCCTGTTGGCGCAAATTTATACAATAAAGAAGGATTACCTGCTTCCTGTTTTAGCACTGAAAAAAAATAACACCCTCAAAAAATAAAATGAAAAAAGTTAGTATTACTTTATTATTTACAACAATCGCATTGATTGGATTTTCGCAAGTCATATCAAAATCAGATATGATTACTTTAGATCATAAAGCCTTAGTAATTACAAAGCAGAAGATTGAGCAAAAGGATAAGGAAATGATGTTGGCGTATGAACATTTAATTGAAGTTTGCAATAAAAATTTAAATTTTGGTCCATTTTCGGTGATGGATAAAAAAGATTTTCCTCCAAGTGGCAATAAGCATGATTACATGAGTATCGGGCCTTATTGGTGGCCTAACCCAGATAGCAAAACAGGGTTGCCTTATATCAGAAAAGACGGCCAAGTGAATCCAGAAGTAAGAAATTATCCTGACAAGGAAAACATGCCAAGAGTTTGCGAAAAAGTGTATGAGTTTTCATTGGCTTATTATTTATCCGGCAATGAAAAATATGCTCAAAAAGCAAAGGAATTAGTACGCACTTGGTTTTTAGATGCTGCCACTAAAATGAATCCTAATGTAAATTATGGACAAGCCATTAAAGGAGTAGTAGAAGGTAGAGCAGAAGGATTAATTGACACAAGACATTTTATCTTTTTATTAGATGGGGTACAACTCCTTAATAACTCTAAAACATGGACAGTAAAAGATAATAATGAATTAAAAAGTTGGTTTAAAGCCTATTATGATTGGCTGGATAATAGCAAAATAGGAATTGACGAAAAAGAAGCTGGGAATAATCACGGCATTTGGTATGATGCACAAGCTTTAGCCATTACCAATTTTTTAGGGGATGATGCAACTTCCAAAAAGATCATCAATCGAGCTTTAGGTAGATTGAAAGATCAAATGGATGCTAAAGGCGCTTTCCCATTAGAGTTAGCAAGAACAAATTCATTGCATTATTCGGTTTTCATTATGAATGCTTTTGAATGCATTGCCCAGTTATCAGACAATATCAATGTTGATTTCAGGTCTGCTAAATTAAGCAATGGAAAATCATTTAAAGATGCCTATGATTTCCTTTTACCTTATTTATTAGAGGAAAAAGTATGGACAGGACCTACTTTAACGCATTTTAATGTAGGAGATGCCTACCCGCTTTTATTAAGTGCTAGTAAACATTTACAATGCGTATCTTGTGTTCCATATATGAACAAAAAATCACCTGATTATCCAAAAATGATCATTCAATTATTATAAATAAAAAATAAGTATGTTAAACTTTAGAGTAGAAAACAAATTAGCCCTCGTTACAGGATGTAGTAGCGGTATTGGAATGGACATCGCCATTGAATTAGCTCAATCAGGAGCGGATATTATTGGGGTATCAAATAATTTACCTCCAACAGGGAGTGATGTAGCAAAAGCAGTTGAAGCAGCTGGCAGAAAATTTTATCCATACATAGCAGATTTTTCTGATAGAGCTTCTTTATATACTTTTTTAAATCAAGTAAAAGCAGATCATCCAAAAATTGATATATTAATTAACAATGCTGGACATATTTTAAGACAACCGGCAGCAGAACATTCCGATGAATTTTGGGATACAATTATAGATATTAATTTAAATGCACAATTTTTAATTACTAGAGAAATTGGCAAGTCTATGTTGGAAAATAAATATGGCAAAATTGTATTCACTTGTTCCTTATTGAGTTTCCAAGGTGGCATCAATGTCCCTGGATACGCTGCTAGTAAAGGGGCAGTGGCTTCTTTGTTAAAAGCATTTGCTAATGAGTGGGCGCCTCATGGTATCACCGTAAATGGTGTAGCACCAGGATATATTGCAACAAATAATACCACACAATTAAGAGCGGACGCCGATAGAAGTGCTGCAATTTTATCTAGAATTCCTGCAGGAAGATGGGGAGAGACTTCTGATTTAACAGGTGCTTATGTCTTCTTATCATCACCAGCATCGGATTATATCAATGGTACCATTATTACTGTTGATGGAGGTTGGATGGGTCGCTAGAAAAACGGTGCTTAAAAAAATAAATGTAAATCAATTAAAAATAAATACCATGCAAGTAAGATTCCAACACAGTCCAAAAGAGACTGCAACAATGTCAACAAATGAAACAAGAAATAATTTTTTAATTCAAAATTTAATGGTGCAAGGCGAGATCAATCTAACCTATTCCCATTACGACAGAATCATTGTTGGGGGCGCCGTGCCGACAGCAAATGCGATTGTCCTTCCTAATGAAGATGAATTAAAAGCCAATTTTTTCTTAGAGCGCAGAGAAATGGGTGTAATCAATGTGGGTGGTAAAGGTAAAGTAGTAGCCGACGGCGTAAGTTATGGTCTTGATAAATTAGAGTGTGCTTATTTAGGCAAAGGCACTAAAGATGTTTCATTTGTAAGTGAGGATAGTAATACGCCTGCGATGTTTTATCTACTTTCTGTTCCTGCTCATGCAAACTATCCTAACAAATCAATGACAAAGGATGAAGCCTCTCCAGTACATTTAGGTGATTTTAGTACATCAAATAAAAGAACTATTTATAAATACATCCACAACGATGGCATTCAAAGCTGTCAATTGGTTATGGGATTAACTACATTAGAAGAAGGATGTGTTTGGAATTCAGTGCCACCTCATACGCATACCAGAAGAATGGAAGCTTATTTTTATTTCGATTTAAATGAAGCACATCGTGTGATGCATTTTATGGGAGAGCCACAAGAGACAAGACATTTAGTAGTTGCAAATAATGAAGCTGTTTTATCTGCGCCTTGGAGTATGCACTTTGGAGTAGGCACGAGTAATTATGGTTTTATTTGGGGCATGGCAGGTGAAAACAAAGAGTTTACCGACATGGATCCAGTTGCAATTGCTAGCATCAAATAATTTTGTTTTAAAAGTGGGTATTAAATAGCAGAATTTTATGGAAAAGTCAAGAATAGACTTGCCAATTGGTGTCACATTAGATCGCTTTATTAAAAGCAATGAAAAGGATTATCCAACGGCAGTTGGTGCTTTCTCACAATTGTTAAGGGATATTGCTTTGGCTGCCAAGGTGGTCAATAGAGAATTAAATAAAGCAGGTCTGGTTGACATTATGGGTAATGTTGGGAATGCGAATGCAGGAGGGGATGAACAACAAAAATTAGACATGCTTGCTAATACTAGATTCATCAGGGCTTTAAGCAAAGGTGGCGAAGTATGTGGTATTATATCGGAAGAAAATGACTCCTTTGTAGATTTAGAAAACGACGGAAAGTACATTGTAGCATTGGATCCATTAGATGGTTCTAGTAATATCGATGTAAATGTTTCAGTCGGGACTATTTTTTCAATCTACAAACGCATTACAGCAATTAATAGCCCATTAACTCTGGAAGATTTTTTGCAAAAAGGCAGAGATCAAATTGCGTCAGGCTATATACTCTATGGCCCATCCTCTATGTTGGTTTTTACAACTGGCAATGGCGTAAATGGTTTTACTTATGAACCTAGTTTAGGCGAATTTGTCTTATCTAATCCAAACATTCAATGTCATGAAGATGGAACCATTTATTCGATGAATGAAGGGCTCTCCAATTCAATATCAGATTCAAAAGTAAAAGCATTCATAAACTATTGCAAAGACAATGAATTTACTGCAAGGTATATAGGCTCATTGGTTGCAGATTTCCATAGAAATTTATTAAAAGGAGGGATCTATTTATATCCAGCAACTACAAAGTATCCTAATGGTAAATTAAGATTGATGTTTGAGTCCAATGCTTTGGCATTTGTGATTGAACAATCAGGTGGTAAAGCCACAGATGGGAATATGGATATTTTAGATATACAACCTACAAGCATTCACCATACTGCTGCATTATATATTGGGTCAAAAAATTTGGTAAACAGATTATCTTAGTTATAATTAATTACATAAATCATGATTAGATCTTTATTCTTTTTTATAAATCTATTTCTATTAGTAAGCTTTACGAGTGGTTGTAAATCTGCAGCTCAACAAGCAGCAGAAAATGCAAGAAAAGATAGTTTGTTACATTGTACCAATAATATACCTGCTCGTTTTGGAACTGCCACTTCACAAAATTCAACAGATACCAATCGTTTGACCAACAATGATAGTGTTTCGCATGAAGGCATGATTTTAATTAAGGCACAAACCTTTTTAATGGGTGCGAATGACGATGAGGGAAGAGTAGATGAATATCCACAACATAAAGTTCAGTTAACAGATTTCTGGATTGATGCAACCGAAGTGACCAATGCACAGTTTAAACAATTTGTGGATGCAACAGGATATATCACTACTGCCGAAAAAAAACCAGATTGGAACTTAATTAAATTACAATTACCTCCAGGCACACCAAAACCATCAGATGATGTATTGGTTCCTGCTTCATTGGTTTTTGTAAAACAACCTTCGGGAACTGCATTGGATAATCCTTCTGCATGGTGGATATGGGCACAAGGCGCTAACTGGAAACATCCAAAAGGGCCTGGTTCAAATATCAAAGGGAAAGACAATTATCCTGTGGTGCATGTTTCATGGGACGATGCGCAAGCTTATTGTAAATGGGCTGGTAAACAATTGCCTACAGAAGCACAATGGGAGTGTGCAGCAAGGGGTGGAATGCAATCAAAATATACATGGGGCGAAGAGGATATTGAAAATGGAAAACCTAAAGCCAATACTTGGCAAGGCGTTTTCCCAACTACAAATACAAGATGGGATAAATTTGATGGACTTGCTCCAGTGAAACAATTTAAGCCCAATGCCATTGGCTTGTATGATATGGCAGGCAATGTATGGGAATGGTGTTCGGATTGGTATAGAGAGGATACTTACGCCACTCAACTAAAGAATAACAATTCAAAGACAATCATTAATCCACGAGGTCCTAAAGACAGTTATGATCCACAAGAACCCAATGCGCCAAAAAGGGTTGTAAGAGGCGGCTCCTTTTTATGCAATGCATCTTATTGCAAAGGGTATCGTACCACTGCTCGAATGAAAACATCTCAGGATACTGGTCTAGAACATACTGGTTTTAGATGTGTTGCAATGAAATAATCGAGCGACTCAAAATAATTTATTTTTTATTGGCCTTACCCAAAGCCGGGACTGCCAATGCTGCGCATTGTCTTCCTCGGTGGGCACCTTACCCAAAGCCTTTCAAACAAACACTGCGTGTTTGTTTGGCTTTTTTAACGCTCATCCGCTCAATCAAGCAAGCTTGTTTCGCGTCTTCGCATTAAAAAAGCCTATCACTTTGTGATAGGCTTTGTAGAGCGTACGGGATTCGAACCCGTATTACCTCCGTGAAAGGGAGGTGACCTAACCCTTAGTCGAACGCTCCATGTTCACTAT
>CAINOI010000022.1 GCA_903851465.1 uncultured Bacteroidota bacterium | reverse complement strand
CTAATCTTTCCATTTTTTGTTTCTTTTCTTACCCTATGTAAAGAGCTAGTATGTTTTATAGTTCTTGCAAGCGCTTCTTTAATGGTTATGGTCTCTTTTTTTAAATCAATGCTACTTACCCTTAATCCAACTGCTTCTGATGGTCTGCAGCCTGTTTTAAAGATAAAGTAGATAAAAGGGTAGTAGTGACTATGCTTGAAATTAGAGTGGCTAGAACAGGCTGTATTTAGCTTAAAAGCACTAAGTATTTTATGTATTTCTTCTTCAGTAAATGGAGTTCTATTTAGATTTTTAATTACCTTATTTTTTTTGTTATTTACTGAGAATAGAGGGTTGAAATTCCATACATTTTGTTCAATGAGCCAATTGATAAAGTTTTTTAAGATAGTTAAACGTCTATTATAGGTTGTTGAGCAGAAAGTTTCAGTATTAAACTTCTTAACAATGTTTTCTTGAGTTATTTTACCCCAATTTCTGAGCATATTTCTAGTGGAGTTATAATTTGTATGAACTTCACAATCCATTTGCTTATAATCTTTGACCCATTCTTCAAATAATTCAACAATACTTTTATTTACTAGTGTTTTGATAGACTTATTTTCTGAATAGCTATTTAGGGTTTTATCAAAGTTATTAAGTAGTATATCTTGCTCTATTTTAAGAGCTATAATGCGCGCTTGAATTAAATTTGACCTAGTGTATGCGCCCAAACTAATTGAGTGCCTAATAGCCTTAAAACGCCATCTTAATCTAATCCTACCATCAGCATTGATGATAGTAACTGTCCCTTTTGTATTTTTCTGTCCCATTTCTGTCCCAAATTTTGCTTTTGAGCCATATTTGAATAGATTTTAGTGATTTTTAGCTACCAAAAAGTAGTCTTTACAAAGTATTGATTTTATAGCCTTTACCCCTTGCTATTACCCAATTTGAGCTTAGTTTTGCCCCCTTCAGGGGAATTAGCTCAGTTGGTAGAGCGCTTGCATGGCATGCAAGAGGTCAGCGGTTCGAACCCGCTATTCTCCACAAATATTTTTTGCTAGATGATGCGGTTTAAAAAAAGGTATACAAGAATCATATTGATCTTACTAATCGTTTTAGTACATAAGACCGGATTTGGTCAAATGGCACCATTAAAATTAGTGATAGTGGATAGCAAAAGTCAATCCATTGCTTTTGCCAATATTGCTATACAGCTTATAGATAGTGCCATGCCCCAAAATCAAGTCGCTGATAGCAATGGTCTTGCAAAGATGATGTTACTGACTGGAAAACTGTATCAAATAAAAACGAGTGCCATTGGATATCAAACAGATAATAGGACAATTAAATTTGAAAATTTAAATAGTTTAAAAATTCAACTAAAGGAAACGAATGGACAACTGAAAGAAGTAGTAGTGACATCAAATAAGCCTTTAATTAGACAAGAAGATGACAAATCGGTGGTAGATCCAGAACCATTAGCAGCTGCGTCGACCAATGCCTATGAGACAATGGAGAAAATACCTGGTATTTTTATTGACCAGGATGGTAATATTTATTTAAATGGATTGTCACCTGCCGGAATTCAAATCAACGGAAGAGAGTTAAGGATGAGTGCGACAGATATGGCCACCTTGTTAAAAAGTTTACCACCTAGTTCCATTCAAAAAATAGAATTGGTAAGAACACCTTCTGCAAAGTATGATGCATCTGGTG
>CAINOI010000021.1 GCA_903851465.1 uncultured Bacteroidota bacterium | reverse complement strand
TTTCCAAATCTCTGATATGGCCATAACAGCTTCTAACTTCAAATTCATCGCCTAAAATCTTCTCTATCGTCTTTGCTTTTGCAGGCGACTCCACAATTAATAAGTTCTTTGACATAGTTCAAACCGCTCCTACGGGTTATTTATATATTGAAAATCAACTATTTATACGCTAAGATAAGCTAAGTTGTATGGCTACACTTATATATATCTGTGATGCAATATTATAGCTTTCGCCTAAAAAATAAAAATGATCTACTTGGAAGGGGTCAAAAAAGCCATTATTTGATCCATTACTTCGGCCGTTTTGTAAACTTTATTATGACCTAATCCATTGGTTATCAGAAATTTGATATTGGAAGAGGCATTTTTTTTAAAATCAAGTATATCCTCAAAAGGACAAACCATGTCTTTTTCATCATGTACCCATAATAATGGACCACCATAATTGGTTAATGCTCTGTCAGCTGCAAAATAGTCAACATTATGATGGGTTCTTCTGCTTACCTCATTCAAGAAAGCCGTTTTAGTGACTTCATTTAAATGCATCATCTTAAAAAAATTAGCAAAAGTGGTTGTGGTTTTAGTTGCTGGTGCTATCAATACGAATTTTCTTGCATCAGGCTGATCTACTTGTTCTGCAATCATTGATAAAGTTAGTGCACCCAGTGAATGACCAATAAAATGATGAACAGGTCCATCTTGTTGCATGATTTGTTGAATGGCTTCTTGATAGACCACGACATGAATATATTTTCCTTCACTTTGACCATGTGCGGGAGCATCAAATGCCAAAACGCGATATCCCATTTTAAGCAATGGTGCAATATAGTGTTCAAATTTATAAGCAAAACTGGCATAGCCGTGCGCAATCAATACTGTCTGCTCATAGGGTTGATTGGGCAACCACTCAAATCCTTGTATTTTGGTTTGATCCTTCAGAACCACCGTTCGCTTTGTTGCATGGTGGAATATAGCCGGCGCCTTTCGTTTTTTGTATTTAGGATAAGGGGTGCAAAATAGGTCGAATGCCATCCTGCCAGCAGTAGCAGGGGCCAATTTACTAATGGTCTTGAATTTGGTTCTTAAATATTGCAGGTAAATTCTTTCAGAAAAGCCAACTATAGCCATTTGTTTGCGATTTGAACGCAAAGATAGCCTACACCTTCTGCTCCCGCTTATTTTTTTTGTATTTCTACAAATTAATAGGACAATGTGCTTAACCATTGGTCCTTTAAAGCTATTTTTGCAAAAATAGTAACGACCATTTATGTATTCATTAAAAATCAATTTCGAACAAAAAGGACTAAAAACAGTAACCCTTGAAAATGTTGCTGCAGATCAAAGTTTATTAGAAGTGCTATTGGATGCGGATATCGAATTACACCATAATTGTGGTGCAGTTTGTGCTTGTAGTACTTGTCATTTGTATGTAAAAAAAGGAATGGAACATATAGCTGAATTGTCAGATAAGGAGGAAGATTTTATTGACCGAGCTGTAAGTCCAAGGATCGAGTCAAGACTTGGTTGTCAATGTGAATTAAAAGCAGGATCTGGTGAAATCGAAATTACGGTACCTGACCAAACACAATTTTTAGGAGAATAATTTAAAGATATAATAATAGTATGAATCAATTTGAACCACCCATTCACTGGAATGACCATGAAGATATTGCCCAAAAATTATATGAAAAATTTGGGGATGATTTTACTGAGTCAAAAATTTACAGAGTTCGTTTCACAGATCTTTTAGAGTGGATTTTGACATTGCCTCATTTTGAAGGTAAAAAAGAGGAATCTAATGAAGGACATTTGGAGATGATTCAGAGTGCATGGGTGTACGAATGGCGTGATAACCAAAAAAAATAATTCCTTTGCTAACAGCCTTAGAAAAAATAACCTGTTTTGTATTTGATGTAGATGGTGTTTTAACCAATGGCACTTTAATTGTGATGCCTAATGGGCTAATGGTTAGGACGATGAATATTAAAGACGGCTATGCCATTCAATTAGCGATTAAAAAAGGCTACAAGGTTTGGGTGATTTCTGGGGGTTATTCTGAAGAAGTAAAAGATAGGTTGGAGAAGTTGGGTGTAGAAGAAGTACACATGAAAGTTAAAGATAAGAAAGTCCTATTAGAACAACTTTCTATGACAGAAGGAGTGCCTTTGGAAAGCATGTTATACATGGGGGATGATATGCCAGATTTTGAAGCGATGGAAATGGTTGGCATTGCTGCATGCCCAGCTGATGCGTGTTTTGATATTAAAAATATATCAAGTTATAAAGCCCTAGCAAAAGGTGGAGAAGGATGTGCAAGAGAGGTGATTGAAAAAGTGCTTAAATTAAATGGCCATTGGGATGTAGTGGACCAAATTCAAGCTAAATAATCCTCCAGTGAAAAAATTAATCCATTTTTTAAGATTAGTAAGATGGCCTAATTTACTTTTTATTTTACTGGCAGAAGCGCTGTTTCATTTTTTTATATACAAGCCACTTTATCCAAATGCAGCTTTGACTGCGGATTACCCTTTTTATTTTATTGTCGCAACAAGTATTTGCATTGCAGCAGCTGGTTATATTATTAATGATTACTTTGACATTAATATTGATCAAGTGAATAAGCCAAAGAGTGTTGTTGTAGGTGCATACATCAGTAGACGTTGGGTGATATTTTGGCATTTAATTTTAAGTATGGGTGGGGTGTATCTTTCATTGATTGCATTTCCATTCCAACAATACATTCACATTCATTTTTCTAATTTAGCGACTATCTTAATTTTATGGTTCTATTCAACCAATTTTAAAAGAGATTTTTTAATAGGTAATGTGGTGATTGCCGTGTTGACTGCCTGGACAATTGGCGTGGTATATTTTTCAAAATTTACTTTTACTCAATTGGTGCATCCAACCAGTATGCAAACTTCAGATTTGAAGTTGTTTAAGCTCATGTTATTGTACAGTAGTTTCGCTTTTATTTTAACCTTGATCAGAGAAGCGCTAAAAGACATGGAGGATATGAACGGAGATGAGAAATTTGGTTGTACCACAATGCCAATAGCATGGGGCTTACAAACCACAAAAGTATACATCGCAGTTTGGTTAATGGTCCTTATATTAGTCTTGACAATCATTCAAATATATGCTATACCGTTTGGATGGTGGATCCCAATCCTTTACTGTGTTGTTACCATCATTGTCCCACTAGTATATGTTTTATTTAATTTGAAACAAGCATTTTCTAGAGCAGATTTTAATCGATTAAGTAAGTGGATCAAATTTGCCATGTTGATGGGTATTTTATCAATGGGTTTTTTTTACTTCCTCCTTTAATTTGAAAAAATGAATGGATATATTTTAGCATCACAGTCCCCAAGGAGAAAACAATTACTAGCATGGGCTGATATAGAGTTTGATGTAATTGTGTCAGAGGCAGCGGAAGATTTTCCAGAACATATGGATGTGCAAGAAGTTCCAGTGCATATCGCCCAAAAAAAAGCCATTGCTGTTCAAGAAAAAATAAAGTTAGAATTCCCAACACATCTGGGTAAGTGGATTATCGCAGCGGACACCATTGTGGTCTTAGAAAATGAAATCATTGGTAAGCCAATAGATAGGGCTGATGCCATTTCAATATTGCAAAAGCTATCTGGCAAAACACATCGTGTGATCACAGGGGTGTACTTAATCAACGATATGGAGTCTCTAAAATTTAGTGAAACAACATTGGTTCATTTTCATCCTTTGACTTTGTCACAGATCGAATACTATGTTGATCAATATCAGCCTTATGATAAAGCGGGTGCTTATGGTATACAAGATTGGATTGGTGTTGTAGGCATTCAAGGCATAGAGGGGGATTTCTACAATGTCATGGGATTGCCAGTCAGTAAGTTGTTAAGTTATCTTCCAACTAAATCTTCTACAACCAAGTAAAGCTAATATCCAATTCCATATCTGGATGAAGGCTTCTTTCAACTGGGCAAGTTCTTCCAACTCTTTCCAATATTTCCTTTGTATGATCATCCAAATTCAAAGCAGGCATGGTTACTACAATAATGATTTTGCCAATTCTTCTTGGCTCACTCATCATGACTTTAGTCACTTCAACTTTAGCACCATCTAATTTGATATCCATGGTTTCTGCCTTGATGCCCATGGTTGTAATTAAACATGCACCCAAGCCAGTTGCAATTAAATCAGTAGGAGAAAAACGCGCACCCTGACCCTTATTATCTGAAGGGGCATCTGTTTCAAAATTTGAACCGCTTTGCAAATGAAGGCAGGTGGTTCTTAAATTAGCGTCATAAGTTACGGTTGCTGTCATATCTGTTGAATTGATAGATTTGTGATTTTGGTAAATTTACAACGAAAGGCTTAATTTCAGCGCAAGTCTTGTATTTTTGCAACCGATAACAGAAAAGCATGCAAGAACTACCTATTGTCCCAGCAGAACAACATATCAAAAAGCCCGATTGGTTAAGGGTAAAATTACCTATTGGAGAAAGCTATAAACATGTAAGAGGTCTAGTAGACAAACATAAATTACATACTATTTGCGAGAGTGGTAATTGCCCGAATATGGGTGAGTGTTGGGGAGAGGGGACTGCTACCTTTATGATACTTGGGAATATATGTACAAGGAGTTGTCAATTTTGTGCAGTGGCGACTGGTAGACCAAAACCAGTTGAATGGGACGAACCACAAAGAGTTGCGGAAGCTATTTTTTTAATGAAAGTAAAGCACGCAGTTTTAACAAGTGTTGACCGAGATGAATTACCAGATGGAGGATCCATTATTTGGTCAAATACGATCAAAGCAATTAAAGCGCTTACACCAGATACGACTTTGGAAACATTGATTCCAGATTTTAGAGGGATCAAAGAACAAATAGAAAGAATCATTGAAGCTGCTCCAGAAGTAGTGAGTCACAATATGGAAACAGTAGAGCGCAATACAAAACGCGTTCGTGTACAAGCAAAATACAGAAGAAGTTTAGAAGTATTAGAGACCTTGAAGAAAGGTGGTATGCGCACAAAAACAGGTATCATGTTGGGTATTGGCGAAGAGAAAGATGAAGTAATACAAACCATGAAGGATTTAGTAGGTGTTGGCTGTGATGTACTTACTATTGGACAATATTTACAACCAACAAAAAAACATTTACCTGTACAAAGATTCGTTCACCCCGATGAATTCGCTGAACTAAGAACTATAGGGTATGAATTAGGCTTTGACTATGTAGAGAGTGGGCCATTGGTAAGATCATCTTATCATTCAGAAAAGCACGTTATAAAGGGTTGGGGTAGAAATAAGTATTTAGAAGAGTTAGCGCTTAGATAATTTTTTACTCCCACATAAGTGCTGATGCACCAAGTATGGCGGCGTCAGATTCTTTCAAATGACTGATTAATATCTTTACTTTATTCTGGAAGATCTCAATTAAATTATCTTCCATATGCGTTCTGGTTGGTTTTAAAATCATGTCACCTGCTTTAGTCAATCCGCCAAATAAGATAATGGCTTCTGGACTAGAGAACATCACAAAATTGGCTAAAGACATCCCCAATATTTTTCCAGTAAATTCAAAAACTTCTTTTGCAATTTCATCTCCTTTAACAGCAGCTTCAAATACATCTTTGGATGTAATTTCATCTATTTGAATCGATCTTAAAACACTAGGACGTTCAGATTGAATTAATAATTCCCTTGCTGATTCTGCTACTCCAGTTGCAGATGCATAACTTTCTAGCGATCCTTTTTTACCTGTACCATGGTGTAGTCTACCATCTGGTATAATCACTGTATGTCCCAACTCACCCGCAAATCCATCATGTCCATAAATCAATTGTCCATTCGCAACAATACCACTTCCTACGCCTGTCCCTAAAGTAATCATGATAAAATCTTTCATACCTTTTGCAGCACCATACATCATTTCACCTACAGCTGCAGCATTGGCATCATTGGTAAGTTTAACTGGGATTTTAAATTTATCCTGCACCATTTTTGCAAATGGGATAATGCCTTTCCAGGGAAGATTAGGCGCATACTCAATCGTGCCGGTATAGATATTGCCATTTGGCGCCCCAATACCAATGCCTTTGATGCGACCAAAGCCACCCACTTTCTCAATCATTTCTGATAAATGTTCATACAATTCATCAATGAAAGTGGTTACCTGAAGGTGCTTTTTAGTGGACATCTCACTAGAGAATAATACATTGCCATCTTTATCTACAATACCAAATTTTGTACCTGTTCCGCCAATGTCGACCCCAACAACATATGATTCCATAAATGCTATTTTAAAATTTTAGTGTCCACCACTTGTTTCAGTTTCATCGTAATTAATGCCTTGCTTTTTAAGTATGCCTTTTACTGCAATTGCAAAAAAGACTAAATAAGCAAAACAAATTGCAGGAACCCAGAACGAATTATGAATACCATAACCTGGTTGATCTAAATGAGATGATTGTAAGTAGTCTGCAATTTTTCCTTGAATAGGAGGGATGATACCACCACCAAGAATCATCATGATTAAAAAGGCAGATCCTTGCGGTGTGTATTTACCTAATCCAGCAACAGATAACGAGAAGATAGAAGGCCACATGATAGAACAAGCCAAACCTCCTGTTAAAAATGCGTAAGTCGCAACAGTGCCTTTTGTGAAAATCCCTAATACCATTGCAGTCACACCTACCAAGCTAAAAATTAATAAAGTTTTAGCTGGCTTATTTTGACTTAAGTAAAAAGCAAAAATTTGAATGAATACACAAATAATATACCAATACAATGGACTCATATCATACTGCGCAATACTATTCAAAGCAATCACAATACCAAATGCAATAATTGGTACAATAAAAGTTAAATATTGCTGTGTTTTCTTTTTGAAATCAAATGCGCTAATAGCACCTGCCCAACGACCAATCATCATGCTGCCCCAATACATGGAAACATATGGTGCAATGGCAGAAGAGGAGATACTTCCAAAATCTGCTTGCTTTAATAATTCTCCCAAATTAGATCCTATCGCAACCTCAACGCCTACATATACAAAGATGGCTAACATGCCCAAAACCAATTGAGGGTATTTCATTGCGCCCCATCCTTTTTCATTTTTTTGTGCTGTAAAATTAGCGGCTAATAAGCCAACCACAACTGTAGCTAATGCACCTAAAAGCCATTTCATTCTAAAGGCTTCTAAATCATGACGACTTGCGTCAGTCAATGTTGTTGGATCAATTTTATAACTATCAAAAATGGGTACGAACATGGCGATCAATACACCAGTCATAATGACCAATAAAGACAAGGCTTTTCCTGCAGGCTCCATTGTTTCATTTGAAATGCCTGCGGGTACTTTTTTAGAAAAATGAAATAGTGCAGCAGCAGCAATAAATAAGCCACCCACTGCAGTATATAAAATAATAACTTTATCTAAGCTTAATTGTTTGATTTGTTCATCCGTAATTGCAGCGGCAGATCCAAATAAAGCAAGTGCAACTACAATTGGCCCAATAGAAGTGCCGAATGAATTAATACCACCACCTAAACTAACACGACTGGTTCCAGTTGAAGGGTCACCTAATGCAATAGCAAATGGTTGAGCGGCCGTTTGTTGCAAGGAGAACCCAAGTGCTACAATAAATAAACCAACCAACATACCAGTGAAGGTATTGGCGTTGACTGCAATGATCATTGCTGCTGCGCCAATGGCAGAGAACAATAAACCATAAACAATACTTTTTTTATAGCCCCATTGTCCAACAAGGTCTTTGCCACCCAAAGCGCTATATGCAAAAAGACCAAGCGCACCTATATAATAGGCTAGATAGAATGCAAAATCAATCAATTGACTTTGAAACTGATCTAGTTCAAAATAATTTTTACAAAATGGAATAAAGACACTGTTTCCAGCTGCAATAAATCCCCAGAAAAAGAAAACCACAATTAGGGTGGTTAGCGCGCCAGTATTCGTTGGTTGTTTTGTTTGGCTCATAGCATTCGTTTGTTTAATCGACCCTCAAAATACTTAATTTTATTTAATCCTTCCCTACAATAAATGAATTATTCTAGCTAGTATTTAGTAAATTGAAAGCAAATTGATTGTTGAATGCGTATAGTACATGTTAGTGCGGAATGTTACCCTATGGCGAAAGCCGGTGGTTTGGGCGATGTGGTGGGTGCTTTACCAAAATACCAAAACAAAATTGGTCAGCAAGCCATGGTGGTCATGCCAATGTACAAGACGCCTTTTTTAGAAAAAACAAACTGGGATGTAGTGCATAAGGGCAACGCCTATTTGGGTGATTGGTTCTTTAATTACACAATCATAAAAGAGGGTACAGGGCAATTAGGATATCCATTGTATTTGGTAGACATTCATGGATTATTGGATCGACCTAAGATTTATGGCTTTAGTGACGACACAGATCGTTTTGTAGGTTTCCAAATTGCCGTAGTAGATTGGTTAAATAGTTGGGAAGTGGCTCCAGATATAGTGCACTGTCATGACCATCAGGCTGGATTAGTTCCTTTTATGATGAAGTATTGCTTTGCCTATCAAAATTTAAAATCGATTAAAACAGTACTAACCATTCACAATGCACAATACCATGGTTCAATGGATTGGGAAAGATCAAATTTAATTCCAAAATGGGATACCTGGAAAAGAGGCCTGCTCGAATGGGATGGCTGCATTAATCCTTTAGCTACAGCAATTAAATGTGTAGACAAAGTAACCACGGTAAGCCCAACGTATATGCAACAATTAAAATACCAATCCAATGGATTGGAATCCTTATTTGAATATGAACAAGGGAAATGTGTTGGGATATTAAATGGCATTGACAATGAAGTTTGGAATCCTGCTACAGATCCAATGATTCCATATCATTATGAAATTGATAATTTTGAACAAGAGAAACAAAAAAATAAATTAGCAATTTGTGAACGCTATCATTTAGATTTCAATAAGCCTTTAATGATCTTTATTGGTAGATTGGTGCATGAAAAAGCAGCTGATATTTTACCAGTGGCGATTCAACAGGCTTTGGATAAGACCAATTGTGGTGCGAATTTTTTAATGATTGGCGCAGGAGATACACCGGTTGAATCTGCTTTAAATTATTTAGTGCAATTGTATCCAGGCGTGTACAATACTTATATTGGGTATGACGAAAAAGTAGGACATGAAGCCTATGCTGCTGCAGATTTTTTATTGATGCCTAGTAGGGTAGAGCCATGTGGATTAAATCAAATGTATGCACTTAGGTATGGAACAATTCCAATGGTAAGAGATACCGGCGGATTGCATGATACCGTGGTTGACATGGGAGATGAAGGAGGCTTTGGCATAAAATTTTTCCATGCCAGTGAAGCCGACATAGTGTATGCTATAGAACGTGCCATAGAAATTTACCAAGACAATTCAAAAATGAAAAAAATGATCCGGCATGCGATGTCGATTGATCATAGTTGGGAGTCTGTTGTAGATGTGTATCAATCCGTTTACAAATCCATTTTTTAAAAATAAATTGTAGGATATGTCTATTTATGCCAAAGAAACGGTTTCCATTATTTTAGGAGGAGGTGCAGGATCAAGATTGTCCCCTTTGACGGCTAGTCGATCAAAGCCTGCAGTGCCCATTGCAGGGAAATATCGATTAGTGGATATTCCAATTAGCAATTGTATTAATAGTAATTTGAATCGCATTTTTGTATTAACACAATTTAATTCTGCTTCTTTAAATCAACATATTAAGAACACCTACCATTTTAGTGCATTTAGTTCTGGATTTGTAGACATCTTAGCAGCGGAGCAAACACCTGATAATCCGGGTTGGTTCCAAGGGACAGCAGATGCAGTTAGACAATCCCTAAGACATTTAGATAAAATGGACTTTGAATATGTGCTTATTTTAAGTGGGGATCAATTGTATCAAATGGATTTTAGCAAAATGATTGATGCACACAAAAAAAGCGGTGCTGCATTATCAATTGCGACCATTCCAGTAGGCGAAAGAGAAGCGTCAGAGTTTGGTATATTAAAATCAAATGAGGAAAATGTAGTGACTTCATTTATTGAAAAGCCAAGTAAAAATGTTTTAACAGATTGGATAAGTGATACAGGGGAGGTGATGCAATCACAAGGCAGAAATTTTTTAGCCTCAATGGGCATTTATGTATTTAATAAAGACATTTTATATAAATTATTAAATGAAGTACATCCAAAAGCAACTGATTTTGGAAAAGAAATCATTCCTGATTCCATTGCGCACTACAAAGTAATGAGTTATCAGTATGATGGCTATTGGACAGATATCGGAAATATATATTCTTTTTTTGAAGCCAATATTGCTTTAACAGAAGACATCCCTCCTTTTAATTTATTTGATAGTGCAAAGACAGTTTATACAAGGTCAAGGATGTTACCTCCTGCAAAAATTAGTGGTACCATCATCAATAAAGCCATTATTGCAGAAGGTTCCATCATTCATGCAAAAGAAATCACACAATCAGTCATTGGAATTCGATCCAGGATTGGGAAAGGGACGGTGGTGAAAAACGCCTATATTATGGGGTGTGATTATTACGAAACAATTGAACAAATCCATCAAAAGAGTCTTTCAGGTAAACCTATATTAGGCATTGGGGAAGGATGCATCATTGAAGATGCCATTGTAGATAAAAACTGCTCTATTGGGAATGATGTTCATATTAAAGGGGGGGCTCATTTAGAAAAAGTGGACCATCCTTTATATACCATTAAGGATCATATCATTGTTATAAAAAAAGGGGCAATTATACCTAATGGGTTTAAAATTTAAACATACATTCGATTAACTTTAAATATCAATAATGAGTACAGCTTATACTGGCGAGAAAGTAAAGATGAGTTTCTGGCAAATTTGGAATATGTGTTTTGGATTTTTTGGCATCCAATTTGGATGGAGTTTGCAAATGGGCAATATGAGTGCGATTTATGAATTTTTAGGGGCATCTCCCGATGAAATTCCAGGATTATGGTTGGCAGCTCCAATGACTGGATTAATTATTCAACCCATCGTTGGTTATTTAAGTGATAGAACATGGCATCCTAAATTAGGCAGACGTCGTCCGTTTTTTTTAATAGGTGCTATTTTAAGTTCATTATTATTATTTGTGATGCCTAATTCGCCAACGGTATGGATGGCTGCAGGAGTCTTGTGGATATTGGATTCAAGCATCAATATTACGATGGAACCATTTAGGGCTTTTGTAGCTGATAATTTAAATGAAAAACAACGTTCATTTGGCTTTGCAATGCAGAGTATGTTTATTGGATTGGCCTCTTTCATTGCTGGTTATTTACCACAGCTATTAGCGAATTGGTTTGATGTGTCAAGAGATAAAATCAATGGATCAATACCTCAGAATATTTTAATGTCTTTTTATATTGGCGGTGCAGTATTCTTTGTATCTGTTTTATACACAATTATTACTAGTAAAGAATATCCTCCCTCTAATCCCTCAAAACCAGATACAACTACAACACCTCAATTAGGTATTGTTCAAGAAATAGTGCATTCAATCAAACACATGCCTATACAAATGAAAAGGTTGGCTTTGGTTAATTTTATTACTTGGCCTGGATTATTCTTAATGTGGTTTTATTATAGTACAGGCGTAGCAACACAAATATTTCATGGTGACCCCGCCACCAATAGCGAAGTTTTTACATTGGGTTTAGAACATGCTAATACCACATCGGCAATTTTAAATTTAGTCACTTTCGGCTTTTCGTTTACACTGCCATTTTGGGTGCATCGCATTGGTAAAAAATATACCCATACTCTTTGTTTAATCATTGGCGGATTGGGCTTGGTTTCAGTCTATTTTGTGGATCAACCTAATATCTTATATGTTAGTATGGGCTTAGTTGGTATTGCGTGGGCATCTATTTTATCCATGCCTTATTCTATGCTAGCAGGTTTCATTCCAGAAAATAAAATGGGTATGTACATGGGCATCTTTAATTTCTTTATAGTCTTGCCTGAGATTATTGCATCCTTGTTTTTTGGAAAAATCATGTCAACTTATTTAAACAATGACCGATTGATGGCTGTGCTTATTGGCGGATGTTTATTAATAACAGCAGGCATCGTCTGCGCTATCATCATTAAAGAAGAGCAATCGCAAGACGCTTAGTCCTTTTTTAATGACTTTTATTTAGATGTATTTAACATTCATCCATTAGCAATTTATGAAAAGAGCCTTTTATATTCCTATTATAACCATTCTTGGTTTTTTATTTTTATCAGTTCAAGTAACTGCTACAGAAGCCTATCCTAGTAACTGGTTTGTCAATATGAAGTACAATAAAGTACAAGTTTTATTAAGATCGGTAGATGCAGATTTTAATAAAGCAACTATTGTTGTCAATTATCCTGGAGTGAAAGTTCAAAAAATACATCATTTTGAAAATGGACATTATATCGCAGTCGATCTAGAAATAGGTGCAATGGCGAAGCCTGGCAATATTCAATTTAAAATCACATCTGACGGGAAAACAACAAATTTTAATTGGCCTTTAGTTACTAGAAGGAAAAATAGAGGGGTTGATTTTGCACAAGGATTAAATTCAGCCGATTTGATTTATTTTTTAATGCCTGATCGATTTAGTAATGGGGATGCAACAAATGATCAAATTCCAGGGTTAAAAGACCAATCCTTAAATAGATCAGAGATCTTTTTAAGACATGGCGGAGACCTTCAAGGCGTAACCAATCATTTGGATTACATGCAAAAGCTAGGTGTTACTTCTTTATGGATGACGCCGGTTGTAGAAAACAATATGCCTGATAGAACTGAACATGGCTATGCTGCAACCAATAATTATAAAATAGAAACTAGGTTTGGCGGGGACAAAGCTTATTTAACTTTAAGTGATAGGTTACATAAAAGAGGGATGAAATTAATTCAAGATATTGTGTACAATCATTTTGGTAGATTTCATTTTTTAGTACAAGACGCACCAGATAAAAATTGGGTGCACCAATGGCCAACCTATACACAAACCCATTATAGAGAACAAGCAGTTTTTGATCCTTACCATGCTGCTGCTGACGCTAAACGAATGATTGATGGTTGGTTCACCACCGAGATGCCAGATATCAATCATGAGCACCCGATGGTAGAAAAATATTTAACCCAAAATGCCATTTGGTCGGTAGAAACCTTTGGCGTGGACGCATTTAGAGTAGACACCTATAAGTATTGCAATGTGGATGTGATGAATCGTTTGAATAAAGCATTATTAGACGAGTATCCTAAAATATTTACATTCGGAGAATGCTGGGTGGATGGGGTTGCGTCACAAGCTTATTATGTGGAGAATAATTATAACCTTCCATTTAAAAGTAATTTAAAAGCAACTTCAGATTTTAGTTTGTTGTTTGGAGGTATCCTGCCAGCTTTGAACGAGGCCAATGGTTGGTCAAATGGGGTGATCAAATTATACAATACTTTGGCGTCCGATTTTTTATATAAAAAAGCCAATAACAATGTCACATTTTTAGACAACCACGATATGACAAGAATCCATTCTTCTTTGGGAGAAAGTATTCCAAAAACCAAGATGGCTTATGCTTGGTTGTATACCTGCCGTGGTATTCCTCAATTATATTATGGTTCTGAAATTTTAATGAAAGGTATTTCTAATCCGGATGGTTGGGTAAGACTTGATTTTCCAGGAGGATGGGAAGGAGATAAAAAGAATGCCTTTACTGAAACAGGATTAACCATCGATGAGACAGACTTCTTGCATTATGTTCAAACACTTGGGGCTTATCGTACCAATTCATCTGCACTTAAGACAGGGGATATGATGCAATATATTCCAGAGGATGGATTGTACGTCTATTTTAGATATGACAAGAATCAAACCATCATGTGTGTTATGAATACGGATAATAAGTCTAGAAATGTTAACTTGTCAAAATATACAGAAAGAACAAATGCTTTTAAAGGCGGAAAAGATATTATTTCTGGAAATCAAATAGGCGCATCATTTTCAATTCCTGCCATGAGCATGCAAGTCATTGAATTAACCAAATAACCATGTCTAAATACGAAGCAATACATTTTGTAGATACTGCACAAGCAGTATGGAATTATTCGCTTTTTACAGACGAGGACATTCATGCTTTTCAACATGGTACACATTCTACCTTATATCAATTATTTGGCAACAAACAGATAGAAGTACTAGGTGTTAACGGGACTTATTTTAGTGTATGGGCTCCTAATGCAACTGCAGTATTTGTGAAGGGCAATTTTAATGACTGGAATAATGAGGCACATCCTTTAAAAGTAAGATTAGAATCTTCGGGCATCTGGGAAGGGTTTATTCCTAACATCGGACAAGGCGAAGTCTATAAATACCATATTCATGGGTTTAAAGGCTTGAAATTAGACAAAGGTGACCCTTATGCGCATTATTGGGAATTAAGACCAGAAACTGCATCCATTACATGGCAGACAGCTTTTGAGTGGAAGGATCATCAATGGATGGAAGATAGAAAAATAAAAAATCGAACAGACCAACCTTATTCTGTCTATGAAGTGCATTTAGCAAGTTGGATGCGACCAGATAAAAACAATCCGGATAGATACAATAGTTATAGTCAGTTAATTGATTTAATGGTACCCTATGTTAAAGACATGGGGTTCACGCATGTCGAATTCATGCCTGTGATGGAACATCCATTTGATGGTAGTTGGGGGTATCAAGGTGCTGGATTTTTTGCGCCTACTTCTAGGTTTGGGCATCCACAGGAATTTGCTGCATTAGTTGACGCTTTTCATCAAGCAGGGATTGGCGTGATCTTGGATTGGGTGCCATCTCATTTTCCATATGATAGTCATGGTTTATTTATGTTTGATGGTGCCAACACTTACGAGTATGCAGACATGCGCAAGGGGTTCCATCCAGACTGGAATTCTTATATTTTTAATTATAAAAGAGGCGAGGTAAAGTCCTTTTTGATTAGTAGTGCTAAATTTTGGTGTGATCAATTTCACATTGACGCCCTTAGAGTAGATGCAGTGAGTTCCATGTTAAGATTGGATTATAGTAGAGAAGAAGGGCAATGGGAGCCTAATGAGTTTGGTGGAAATGGCAATATAGAAGCCATTGAGTTCATCAAAGATTTAAACATTACTTTATACCGAGATTTTCCAGCTATACAAACTATAGCAGAAGAAGCTTCAGATTGGCCAGGTATTAGCCAACCTGTATTTATGGATGGACTAGGATTTGGTATGAAATGGATGATGGGATGGATGCATGATACTTTGGATTATTTTAAATTAGACCCAATCATGCGTTCTGGGGCGCAGGATAAGTTTAGTTTTTCCATGATGTATTATTATGACGAACATTTTATGTTGCCTTTAAGCCACGACGAAGTAGTCCACGGAAAAAGCCCCATGTTGTATAAAATGCCAGGCGATGAATGGCAAAAATTTGCAAACCTTAGATTATTGTATGCTTATATGTTCTTACACCCTGGTGCAAAATTATTGTTTATGGGGAATGAATTTGCGGCAACAAAAGAATGGGATTTTAAGTCAGAATTGCAATGGGATTTATTGCAACACCCAAGTCATAGCGGTATGAAATATTGTGTGCAACAACTGAATGCATTGTATAAAACATACCCTGCATTGTATGAATTACAATATGATGAAGGTGGATTTGAATGGGTAGAGATGAATCAACGTCAAGAGGGTATCATTGCTTTTAAACGAATTGGTAAGGATCCTAATGAGGCTGTTTTGGTGGTGTTTAATATGACACCAGTGCCAAGACATCAATTTCCAATACATGTATATGGAAAAACAAATTGGAAAGAAATTTTCAATAGCGATGATAAAGCTTTTTGGGGATCGGGTGCGCTAGACAATAAAAATGTGAAAGGGGCTTCGGTAGATGGGACAAATCTTTGGCAGGTTTTACATCTAGAGTTGCCTCCATTGGCTGCGGTTGTATTGATATAAAGCACATTTTTTTATAAGTTTTACACATTGTGGAAATCTGGGTATAAGTTAACAATTAGTTTAAATAAGGTTTGGACCTTTACATCATAATCAAACCCTATGTTATGAAAACAAGTAACAAAGCTTTAATGTATGATGCTGTTTCTGAAATGATACAATTACATGCATTTGACCATTTATTGGATGCAGAGTTGGCAAATTTCAAAAATGTATTAAATCAATGGGTAGCAGATGAAAATGAGCTTGCCTGTAAAGAAAAATTATTTAGTTATCTAAATAAGGTAAACTTTTTCGTTGAGAACATTTCACCTGCAGCCATCCAATTATGGTTTTATGCATTATCCTATAATAATTTTTCATTATTGAATTTAGGAAGTGAATTACAAGACAACAATATGGAGTTGACTTATTAAAATAGATGGGTTAAAAGTAAAAAAAAGCCACTCAAATTTGAGTGGCTTTTTTTTATAAGTTCGTGATGGGTTAGAATAATCCACCTTTTCTCAAGGTAGTTTTTCCTTCACCAATTTTGAAGCCATTGTTATATACTTCTACTAAATATTCACCTTCAACCAATTTAGCGTTTTGTTTTAAATCATAGCTAATTGGTAATACAGCGTTTTGAACATATTGCACAGCAATTTTATTTGAATAAGCTTTAGTGCCATCTTCTCTAGTATTGATTTTGCCGCCTTCTGTAAAGCTAACACCATTTGGTGCTGTAATACAAACATATAGATCTTGCGCACCAGAAGGGGTAATTTTATTTTTATCAATTTGAAAAGACAAACGAATTGTGTTAGCTCGCTTTGCTGAAGTTGTCATTTTTTCAGAGCCATCATCTTTGATTCTAACAGCTTGGATACTAAATGCAGATGCATGTAAAGTTGAACCTAAGTCTTGTAATCTTTCTTTTTCTTTTGTAGTTGAAGTCAAATTGGTATTGAGGTTGGTATTTTCAGTCGTTAAAACTTCATTCTTGACAGTCAATACTTTATTTTCTTCTTGCGCTTTTCCTAAATCAGTGAATAAACCAGCCACTTTTCCGTTTAATTCTGCAATCATTGATTTAGCTTCTACCAATTCTTTATCTGTTGCATTCTTTTTTTGTAAGATACTGCTGATAGTAGACTTTAATTTTTGAATATCATTTGACTTAGCCAATAAATCTCCTTGTAATTGGGTGTTTTGTTGCGTCAAAGAATCAGCTTTTGAAGAAACTGCAATGAAATCCGCTTGAAGCGCATTCTTTGCACTGTCTATGTTATTCACTTGAGTTGTGTAATTGGTGATGATTTCAGTCTTAGAAGTACTAAAATAGATCCAAGAACCTATAAGTGCTACAATCAATACACCTATTAAAATTTTGCCTCCGTTACCTGAAGTTTCGTTACTCATAAAAATGTGTTTATTTATTTTGCACAAGATATAAAAAAAACTCCATTCATGTATATCTTTGAGTATGCCTATTTCCAAAATTTTATCGAATTGGAAAAATAACGTCTTCGATGCAGTCTACTGGATTGAAGGGGAAGAGTCATTTTATATAGACCAGGTGGTGCAGTATGCAGAACACAAGTTGTTGCCTGAGTCAGAACAAGCCTTTAATTTGATTGTTTTTTATGGCAAAGATGCCGACTGGGCTGAAGTAGTCAATGCATGCAAGCGCTATCCGGTTTTTGCAGAAAAGCAAGTGGTGATTTTGAAAGAGGCGCAGCACATGCATGCTTTGGAAAAGTTGGCGTCATATATAGAAAATCCGTTATCATCAACCATCCTCATTGTTGCACATAAAGACAAAAATATTGACGGTCGTTCTGTATTAGCAAAGTTACTTAAAACAAAAGCAGTAGTTGTTAGTACAAAAAAAATGTATGACAATAAATTACCTGATTGGGTGAATCAATGGGTGGCTGAAAATGGATACCAAATTAGTCCAAAAGCAGTACAGATTATTGTGGATCATATTGGGAATGATTTAAGCAGAATCAAAAATGAGTTAGAAAAATTAATGGTGAATTTAGGTGATCGAAAAAAAATCACCGAAGACGATATCGAAAAATTCATAGGAATAAGTAAAGAATACAATGCATTTGAATTCCAGGATGCCATTGCACACAAGAAATTCTCTAGAGCAATCCAAATGATTCAATATTTTGAATCCAACCAAAAAGCGGCACCTATTCAATTGATACTGCCAACGCTGTATGGTTTTTTTAGCAAACTATACGCTGTGTATGGATTAGGCACCAATGACGAAAAAAGAATCATGGCTGAAGTTGGCTTGAATTTCTTTTCCATTAAAACTACGATGGCAGCAACGAGGCATTATAATTATGCCAAAGTGGAACAAATACTTTTACTGATCCATGAATACAACCTTCGAGTATTAGGCATCAATGATGCAAGTAATACAGATGCAGATTTGTTAAAGGAATTGGTGGTGAAAATTATGTCTTAATCAAATTTTGCTTCGTAGTTGGCTAAAATTGCTGAAGCAGTTATTTTATCTTGGTGTAGTTGATTTTTCAAAGCATCTAATCCATCGAACTTAACTTCACCTCTAATAAATTCATAGACATAGACGGTAATATATTGTTCATAAATGTCTTGATCGAAATTGAAAATATTGACCTCAATGACTTTTTTTTGTCCATCTACCGTTGGACGAATGCCAATATTCATCATGCCATCTAAGCGTTCATGGTTTGTGCAAACGCCCTTTACCTTCACGGCATAAACACCATTTGAAGGGATTAATTTCTCTTCGTCATTGATATGTAAATTCGCGGTAGGGTAACCAATGGTTCTGCCCAATTGATTTCCTCTAACTACAAATCCTTCAAAGTGGTAAGCATAGCCTAATAAATCATTGGCCTTTTTGATTTCATGTTCAGCTATATAATTCCTAATTAAGGTGGAACTTATAATTTCATTTTGGACCAATTGTTCATTGATTTCCTCCACCTGAAAATGTAATCTTGCCCCCATGGTTTTCAGCAATTCAATATTGCCATTCCTTCCTTTACCAAAATGATGGTCATAGCCTACAATCACCGTGTTAGGCTTAAAATACTGGTATAAAAAATCTTCCACATACTGCTCTGCAGTCAAATTGGAAAAATTATAATCAAAATTGATGATGACTAAATGGTCTATTCCCGCTGCTTCCAATAATTGTACCCTTTCTTTTATATTGCTTAATTGCTTAATTTCTCCAGGAACAGAAGAAATGACCTTTCTAGGGTGCGGATGAAATGTAATAATGATGGTTTCTCCATGTACTTTTTGGGCCAACTGCTTCATTCTTTGAATGATTTGTTGATGCCCTTTATGTACGCCATCAAAAGCCCCCATCGTCACAATAGCGTCTTTAAATTGGGGTAGGGAAGTTAAATCGTAGTGAACCTTCATTTTATCTTGTAAATAGGGTACAAATGTAAAACAATTGTACCTTTGTGGGGAAATCAATTTATTGCCATGTCATTGTATGCTCAGCGCGGCGTTTCCGCTCAAAAAGAAGAAGTTCATGCCGCCATTCAGGATCTAGACCAAGGCTTGTATCCTCATGCTTTTTGTAAATTATATGCCGATTTTTTAGGTGGTAGTCAAGACCATATTAATATCATGCATGCAGATGGTGCAGGTACAAAAAGTATTTTAGCTTATTTATATTGGAAAGAAACTGGCGATGCATCTGTTTGGAAAGGCATTGCACAAGATGCCATTGCCATGAATCTGGATGATTTATTATGTGTAGGTATTTATGATCAAATTTTATTTTCTTCGACGATTGACCGCAATAAATTATTAATTACAGGAGAAGTCATTAGTCAGGTCATCAATGGTACACAAGCTTTTTTTAATACACTTAAAGATTTTGGTGTTCAAATTGCATTCTTGGGTGGTGAAACTGCAGACGTCGGCGATGTGGTAAGAACGATTGCTGTCAATGGAACGATGACTGCAAGATGGCCTAAGTCAAAATTAATCACCAACGATTTAATTGCACCAGGTCAAGTGATTGTAGGTTTCTCCAGTTTTGGAAAAGCCAATTACGAAACAGAATACAATAGTGGACTAGGCAGCAATGGTTTAACCAGTGCAAGACATGATGTATTATCGCATCATTATGCCACTGCTTTTCCAGAATCATTTGAGCCAACTTTAAAGGACGAAGTGGTTTATTTAGGTAAAAATAGGATGACGGATATGCTTTCTATAGAAGGGTTTGGTGAGATTAGCGTAGGTAAATTATTGCTAAGTCCTACACGTACTTATGCCCCTTTAGTAAAGGCCATTTTGACCCAGCATTTTGATGCGGTTAAAGGGATGATTCATTGCAGTGGTGGTGGTCAAACAAAATGCATGAAATATTTACCAGGCAATATGCGTATTGTGAAAAATAATTTATTTGATGCGCCTCCAATTTTTAAATTGATACAAGCGAATTCAGGAGCCAATACAAAAGAGATGTACCAGGTATTTAACATGGGCCATCGTTTGGAAATCTTCACAGATCCTGCCGCTGCCGATCACTTAATTGCCATTGCAAATGGCTTAGGAATTGAAGCACAAGTGGTGGGCTATGTGGAAGCTTCTGACAAGATGGAACTAGTATTAGATGGAAGTTTTGGAAAGGAAGTATTTAGCTATTAATTTTAATCTATTAACACGAAACCTATGAGTGAAATTGTTGTACAAATTGAACATGCAAATATTTACCAAAGTGGCAGCCTTATTTTACAAGATGTCAACTTAAATGTCCAAAAAGGTGAATTTGTTTACTTAGTAGGAAAAACTGGTACAGGTAAAAGTAGCTTGTTGAAAACCCTATACGGTGAATTAACTTTGACGGAAGGTGTAGGACATGTTGTTGGGTTTAATTTAAAAGAGATGGATTGGAAAAAATTACCTTTTTTAAGAAGAAATTTAGGGGTGGTTTTTCAAGATTTTCAATTGTTGTCAGATCGAAATGTAAACGAAAATTTAAGCTTTGTACTAAAAGCCACTGGCTGGCAGGATGAGCAGTTGATTCAACAAAAAATAGATGATGTTTTAAATAAAGTAGGTCTTCAAAATAAGGGCTTTAAAATGACTTACGAAATGAGTGGAGGGGAGCAGCAAAGGGTTGATATTGCACGAGCTATGTTAAACTCCCCAAAATTGATCCTTGCAGACGAGCCAACAGGTAGTTTAGACCCTGAAACCAGCGATGAAATCATGCAATTATTGTTCCAAATTGCCAAAGAGGACGGCACTGCCATTATCATGGCGACCCATGATTATATGGTTGTAAATAAGTTCCCATCCCGTACCTTGACGACAGAGGGAGGCCGCCTTGTTGAAAAGGGGTAGATTTTGTCCACATTTCAATCTAAAAACCCCCATTTCCCTTGTCTTTTTGACTGATTTTTCTTATGTTCGCAGACAATTTAAAGCGTTACAAAAGTGAGATTAAAGTCATTAGAAATCAAGGGGTTCAAGAGTTTTGCTGATAAAACTGTTGTCAGTTTTGACGAGGGTATAACTGGTATCATCGGACCCAATGGTTGTGGTAAGAGTAATATTATTGATAGTATTAGATGGGTGATAGGGGAATCTAAGATTTCTGCACTTAGATCCGAGAATTTAGATTCATTGGTTTTCAATGGGTCTAAAACTAGAAATGCAAGTAGCATGGCGGAAGTGAGTTTGACTTTCGAGAATACAAAGAATTTATTACCAACAGAATTTAGCACCATCACGGTGACGCGTCGTTACTACAAAAATGGCGAAAGTGAATATCGTTTAAATGATGTGTCTTGTCGTTTAAAAGACATCCATAATTTATTCATGGACACTGGGGTGAGCACAGACAGTTATGCGATTATTGAATTAGGCATGGTGGATGATATTATCAAGGATAAGGATAATAGTCGTCGTAAAATGTTAGAACAAGCTGCCGGGATCACCATCTACAAAACAAGAAAAAAAGAAGCGAAGAATAAATTAGATGCAACGGAACAAGATTTATCTCGTATCGAGGATTTATTGTTTGAAATCAACAACCAATTAAAGACTTTAGAGAATCAAGCGAAGAAAGCAGAGAAATATTTTGAAATTAAAAAAGATTATAAGGAAACTGCCATTGAATTAGCGATTGCTTCTTTGGAAGGCTTCAATTTAACTTATAAGGAATTAACAGAACAACAAGAAACCGAAACAGATAAGAAGTTTCAATTAGAAGCGACGATTGCTTTGGAAGAAGCTGCACTTGAGCAAGAAAGAGTGGTATTCATTGAGAAAGAAAAGGGTTTACAAAGTATGCAACAAGAGTTCAATGAAATGTTGCAGCATTTAAGAACCAAAGAGAACGATAAAAGTTTAGCAGCGCAACGTTTAAATTATTTAAACGATAAAGAAAAAGGATTACAAGAATTCTTAGAGCGCGCAGAAGGTCAATTAAAAACAATTGGAGATTCTATAGAGTATACCAAATTGCAAGTGATTGATGAAGAAAAAATTTACAATGATTTCAAAAATAGGGTAGACCAATCACATGTTGAATTAACCAATAAGCGTGCACAATTTGATGACCAACGTGGTGTGTTGGACGGATTGCGTCAACAGTTTGGTCAAATTCAAAGAAGTCAATTTGAGGCAGAGAAGAAGGTGGCCGTATCAGACACTTCGATTCAAAATATACAAAGAAGCCAACATCAATTAGATGAGGAGCAATTGCATAGAGCAGAACAAGTGGCTGAACTGACAACACAATTGGCCACTAAAGAAGCTGAATTATCTGCAAGTAAAGCGCATTTAGCGGACTTACAAGCGCAGAATGAAACAGCTAAAGCAAGCATTTTTGAAACGCAAGAAGCTTTAGAACTATTAAGAACTAAATTAGCAGAACAAGCAAGGATTTTAGACGCTAAGAAAAACGAATACGATCTATTAAAAAGTTTAGTAGACTCAATGGATGGATATCCAGAGAGCGTTAAATTCTTACATAAGAATACAGGTTGGAACCACAATGCGCCAATTCTTTCTGATATTTTGTATGTTAAAGAAGCATACCGTACTGCAGTTGAAAATGTACTAGAACCTTATTTAAATTATTACGTAGTGAATGATTTAAAGGAAGGGATGCAAGCGGTTCAATTATTAGATGAAAACAAAAAAGGCAAGGCTAATTTCTTTTTATTAGATCAACTAAATGGTGCCAAAGCAGAAGTTGCTCCATCTAATACCATTGCCGCATTATCTGTGATTGAGATTGATTCTAAATATGCAGCCTTAGCGAATCATTTACTAGGGAATGTATTTATTGCAGAAAATGAAGCAGCTATAGAAGCAGTTTCATCTGGCATCATTTTGGAGAAGACTGGTAAATATGTAAAAGGTAAGTATACTTTAACTGGAGGAAGCGTTGGATTGTTTGAAGGAAAGAAAATCGGACGTGCTAAGAATTTAGAAAAATTATTGGAAGATATTCAATCACAAGAAACTGTTGTGAATGAATTGAAAGCACAAATACAGGTGAAGCACGAGTCTGTTTTACAGTTCAATGAATTGTTGAAAGAACAAGAGATAAGAACTACAGAACAAACTGTCAATCGTTTAATCAACGATGTATTTGCGAATAAGAATAGATTAGAAAACTTACAATCTGCACAAGTGGCTGCAGTGGCTAAGTTGGCAGAATTGGCAGAGAAAATTGAACAGGAGCATGCTTTAATTGGAGATACAAGGACACAATTGACAGAATTGAATGCTTCATTGCAAACAACTCAAGCGCAATTGGGAGATATCGAATTGGCCTACCAAGCTGCAGAGCAAGCTTATCATTTAGCATCTGGTGAATTCAATGAAATGAATTTACAGTTAACGAAGCAGCAAAGTAAAATTGAAGCCCTACAACAAGAAGTGATCTTCAAGGATAATCAATTGAATGACTTGCATACGCAAATACAATCCAATACTGCTCAATTGACAGAAGCCTCTTCTGCAATTGTAGAAAGCAATACTGAATTAGCAACCATTGAAACAGCCTTGGTTGAGCTATTGAGAAATAAAGAAGCAGAAGAATTAAAATTAAACGAGGCCGATCAAGCCTACTATACTTTAAGAACGGCTTTACAAGAAAAAGAAAGTACTTTAAGACATCAGGTGAAGTCTAAGGAATTAATGGATCAGTTGATTAATGAGATCAAGGATAAATTAAATAACTTAAAACTTCAATTGGCTGGAACAAAGGAAAGATTAAGTGTGGAGTTCAAAGTAGAATTAGAAGAGATTTTAGATCTTGGAAGACAAACTGAATCTACATTAGAAGAACTTCAAGCTGATGTTGAAAAAATGAAGAAGCGTTTAGAGAATATGGGTGAAGTGAATCCTACAGCGATAGAGGCTTACACCGAAATGAAAAAACGTTATGATTTTATATTAGAGCAAAAGAATGACTTAGTAACAGCGAAGGAGAGTTTGTTATTGACAATACAAGAAGTAGAAGCAACTGCCAATCAAGCGTTCTTAGAAACATACAATACTGCTAGAGAGAACTTCCAAAAAGTATTCAAAGCCTTGTTTACCGAAGAAGATTCTTGTGACTTAATATTAGTAGATCCAACGAACCTTTCTGAAACTGCTGTGGAGATTGTGGCGAAGCCTAAAGGTAAGCGTCCATCTTCTATCACACAGTTGAGTGGAGGAGAACGTACATTGACAGCAACAGCCATGTTGTTTGCGATATACTTAATTAAGCCAGCACCGTTCTGTATCTTGGATGAGGTGGATGCACCATTGGATGATGCCAATGTAGGTAAGTTCACACAAATGATTCAGAAGTTCTCTGATAACTCTCAGTTCATTATTGTAACCCACAATAAGCAAACAATGAGTGCAGTGGATGTGATTTATGGTGTGACCATGCAAGAGCCTGGGGTAAGTAAACTTGTTCCTGTAGATTTCAGGAGCTTAACAGCATAATTCCAACTGCAGTAATGCAAATCATATAGCTTTAAGCGTCCTCGTTAGCAATTTCGGGGGCGCTTTTTAATTTTAAAGAACCAAAGTATTTTAATGCACTACAATTGATCAAATCAGTCCTCATATTATTCATTGCATGCTTTATGTGCTACTTGCCATTTAGTAGAACACCTGACTATTTTGATAGTGATATTACGCCTGCATTGATTGAGGCTAAATCAGGGAATGTTGTAGCTGTATTTCAAGAATCAGGTAAGCAATATCAAGTGGTATTAGATCCATCCATCTATCAATCTAAAGTGGGTTCAAGAATTGACATTAGATATGAATTAAGTGCGCCTCAACATGCCAAACTCAATCAAGTAATAGGGTATTGGTTGGAGCCTAAAGAACTAATTGGTGCGGTATGCATTTTAATTGTCTTGTTGATTGCCGCTTATGCGACAACACATCGTCCAGATGCTGCATCTTTAAAGGAGCAGATAGAATTCAAGAAAGAAGATACAGGAAAGTATATCTAAGTAATTAGAATAAATACTATTTCGTAGCGAGCGAGAGCTTAGGGATAGGTATTTATTCTAATTTAATAATACAAATGATTATTTAGCAAGGATGCGCTTGATGTCTTTGTCGATGTCGCGGTTCTTGATGGTTTCGCGTTTGTCGTATTCTTTTTTACCACGGCCAATGCCAATTTCCATTTTAGCATAATGCTTGTCGTTAAAAAAGATACGAAGCGGGACAATAGTAAATCCTTTTTCTTTGGTTTGAGCCTCAATCTTTTTTAGCTCTCTTGCAGTCAACAACAATTTTCGATCATGTACTTCGATATGGTTATTCTTATTCCCATGAGAGTAGGCATTGATGAATAAAGACCTTACCCATAGCTCACCTTTATCAAAAAAGCAGAAGGAATCATTGAAGCTTACTTTCCCAGCACGAATTGACTTGACTTCGGTACCCATCAATACAATGCCCGCCACATATTTATCTTCTATCTGGTAGTTGAAATAGGCCTGCCTATTGTTTAATTCTATTGACTTAGGTGCTTTCGCCATAAAAAAATCCCGGTATCAACAAGGTGTTACCGGGAAACAAAAATAAGCTAAAAATAGGGATTAGCTTCTAAACATAAAAGCAACTTCTGATAATTTCTGCTTCAGTTCTTTTCTATCCACTATAAAATCAAGGAATCCATGTTCTAATAAGAACTCAGAACGTTGGAAACCAGGAGGTAAATCTTTCTTGATGGTTTCTTTAATGACCCTAGGACCAGCAAAACCAATCAATGCACCTGGTTCTGCAATATTTAGATCACCTAACATTCCAAAGCTGGCAGAGATACCACCAAATGTTGGGTCTGTTAGTAATGAAATGAATGGCAATTTAGCATCACTTAATTGAGATAATTTTCCACTTGTTTTTGCCAATTGCATTAAGCTAAAGGCACTTTCCATCATACGAGCGCCACCGCTTTTGCTAATCACTAAGAAGGGCAGTCTATGTTGAATACAATAGTCTACCGCACGACTGAATTTCTCTCCCATCACACTGCCTAATGATCCACCAATGAATTCGAAATCCATACAAGCAACTACGTATCCTTCGCCATTCATTTTACCAACACCTACACGCATTGAATCCTTCAAATCTGTTTTAGCATGAATCTCATCTAAACGCTTTTGGTAATTCTTAAGATCGGTAAAATTAAGGGCATCCTTACTTTTGATTTCATCAAACAACACAGTAAAATCTTGGTTGTCGAATAAAATGGCAAAATATTCGTCACTACCAATACGGTGGTGATAATTACATTTGTCACAGATGTATAAGTTTTCCTTTAATTCAGCACTAGTACAAATATGATTACAACTTGGGCACTTTGACCACAAGCCTTCAGGTGTTTCTTTTTTATCTGCTGTTGAAGTGCTAATTCCTTTTCGAATTCTTTTAAACCATCTTGATTTATCCGCTGCATCAGAGTGGTTCAATTCTTCTCCAGTAAGGTTGACTTCAATATCTTCTACTTTTTCACGCATAGGAACTTATTTAAACGTTTCTATTGATACAATTTAAGTCGTCAAAAGATTGCTCTAAACGTTTGATAAAAGACTCTTCGCCTTTTCTTAACCAAACTCTAGGATCATAATATTTTTTATTTGGCTTATCTGCACCCTCAGGATTTCCCAATTGAGTTTGAAGATATGCTTCATTCTTTTTGTAGTAGCCAAGAACACCTTCCCAGAAAGCCCATTGTAAATCGGTATCTAAATTCATTTTAATTGCACCATATCCAATGGCTTCTCTAATTTGATTTTGAGGAGAGCCAGAACCACCATGGAATACAAAATAAACTGGTTTAGGTGCTGTACCTAATGTCTCTTCAATATGTAACTGACTATTGTGTAAAATTTCAGGCTTTAATTCCACATTACCTGGACTGTATACGCCGTGTACATTTCCAAAAGCAGCAGCAACTGTAAATAAGTTGCCCACTTTTCCTAATTCAGTATAAGCGTAAGCAACATGTGCTGGTTGAGTATATAATTTATCATTTTCAATTCCGCTGTTATCAACGCCATCTTCTTCACCACCTGTTACACCTAATTCAATTTCAATGCCCATGCCTAATGGTGCCATGCGTTTAAAGAATTCAACAGAGGTTTGAATATTCTCTTCGATTGGCTCTTCTGATAAATCCAACATATGAGAACTGAACAAAGGTTGTCCATGTATTTTATGGTATTTTTCACTCTCGTCAATTAAGGCACTTATCCATGGCAACCATTTTTTAGAAGCGTGGTCTGTATGTAAAACGACAGGCACATCATAGAACTTGGCAACCTGGTGCACATGCAAAGCGCCTGCTATAGCACCTTGAATATTGGCTTGTAAATTGTCATTTGGCATACCCTTACCTGCAATGAATTGTGCACCTCCATTAGAGAACTGAATGATAATTGGGGACTTTACTTTTGCTGCTGTTTCAATTGCTGCATTAATCGTATCTGTACCAGTTGTATTCACTGCTGGAATTGCAAAATTATTGGTCTTAGCATCGTTGTATAATGCTTCTAATTCTTTACCGTATAAAACCCCAGATCTGTACTTATTCATTGTTTAATTATTGAAGGACAAATATACAATTTATGAAGCAAATGGATGTTAGCAATGCCTTTAAATCCATCCTAATTTAGTCTATGAATCCTTTTGATTTCATCCACTCGTCATTATAGACTTTCCCGACATACCTGCTTCCGTGATCATGAAAAATACACACAACCACATCGGTTGGTTTCAATCTATCTTTTAATTGTATTAACCCTTGAAAACAGCCTCCGGCACTATACCCACAAAATAAACCTTCTTCTTTTGCAAGTCTTCTAGTCATCAAAGCACCTTCTTTATCTGCCACTTGTTCAAAATGGTCAATCACAGACATATCGTAATTAGCAGGTACAAAGTCTTCCCCAAAACCTTCTGCAATATAGGGTTGTACAAAGGCCATATCTACTTCACCTGTTTGAAAATAATGCGTCAACAAAGACCCTATTGGATCGATTGCCCAAATTTGAATATCGGGATTCTGTTCTTTTAAATATTTCGCTGTTCCAGTGATGGTACCACCAGTACCTGCAGTACAAACTAAGTGTGTAATTTTCCCTTCAGTTTGACGCCAAATTTCTGGACCTGTAGTTTCATAATGCGCCTGTCTGTTGGCCAAATTATCATACTGATTAAAGAAGTAGGAATTAGGGATTTCACTTGCTAATTTTCTTGCTACAGAATAATAACTAGCTGGATCTTCAGGTGTTACATTGGTAGGGCAGACAATGACTTCGGCGCCAACTGCTCTAAGGATATCCATCTTCTCCTTACTTTGTTTATCAGTGGTGGTGAAAATGCATTTATAGCCTTTTACAACTGCTGCTAATGCTAAGCCCATGCCTGTGTTGCCACTCGTGCATTCAATAATGGTGCCTCCAGGTTTTAATTTGCCTTCTGCTTCAGCAACTTCTACCATTTTTAAAGCCATCCTGTCTTTGATAGAATTACCTGGATTAAAATAGTCCACTTTAGCCAAGATAGTTCCTGGAATGCCCTCACTTACTTTATTTAATCGGATGATTGGGGTATTGCCAATGGTTTCTAATACATTATTTAACCACATAAAATTGGGTGCTTTTATTGATAGTGAAATTAAGTTAAAAAAACCTAATACTATTGGATGTTAGCAAAATTGCTTGTAATGATATCGCAGAATTTAGTGTCGATCATTTTTTCAGCTAAGGCAATCATATTTGAAAAAGCTTTTGCATTGCTAATACCATGACCAATGATCACTGGCTTATTCACACCTAAGACCGGTGTGCCACCATAATTTTCAAAATGGAAACGTCCAAAAAAGGCATCCTTTTCTAAACCTTGATGTGCAGCTGCTTCATACATAGCTTCTGCAGTCTTTAAAATCACATTCCCCGTAAATCCATCACAAACAATCACATCTGCTTTGTCATTAAAGACATCACGACCTTCAACATTGCCTATGAATTCAATATGGGTATTTTCTTTTAAAAGTGGGTAAGTGGCTTGTGCTAATAAATTGCCTTTTCCTTCTTCTTCTCCAACATTCAATAATCCCACAGTCGGGGCTTCAATATTTAAAATATGTTTTGCGTATAGGTTACCTAAAATGGCAAATTGATTCAGTTGTTCGGGTTTACAATCCGCATTCAAACCAACATCAACCAGTATACCGGTTTTGCCATTTAATTTTGGCAGAAGGCTTGCAATGGTAGGTCTCAAAACACCTTTAATTGGTTTGATGCTAAACATAGCACCAACTAACATGGCACCTGTATTTCCAGCACTTAAAAAGGCATCAATCTTTCCTTCTTCTAGATAGCGAAAACCTATGGCAATGGAAGAGTTTGGTTTTTCTTTTAAGGCCTTAGTAGGATGTTCATGGTAACCAATGACTTCTGTTGCATCTACTAAATGCAAAAAAGGTGAAGCAATCCCATGCTGCTGAAAGATAACTTCCAACTGGGTTGCATCACCTATGCAAAATAAATTGTGTGTCGTATTGGAAAGATAGAGTTGAACACCTTTTACAGCTTCAAGTGGTGCAAAATCACCACCCATCATATCTATACCAATATTCATTATTGGTAAATTATGCTTTTAAAGGTGCTTTCTCAGCTACTAATTTTCCTTTGTAGTATAATTTTCCTTCTTGAACGTGCGCACGATGACGAACATGGATTTCTCCTGTTGTACCATCTTTGCTTAAAGTTACTTCTTGAGCAACATAGTGTGTTCTTCTTTTAGCGCTACGTTGTTGTGAGTGTCTGCGTTTAGGATTAGGCATCTCTTATTTTTTAAATTTTTAATCTATTTTATTTTCTATTCAACTTCTATTTTAATCAACTATTTCCGTCTAGATCCTTGAACTGATCCAATCCTTTCCAAAGTGTTTTTGAAGCAGCTTCAGAAGTCTGGATTTCATTGAAAAAATTGAGCTGGTCTATGACTTTTTGGTTACAAGTTGATTTTCCTTTTTCATCCAATTTGCAGATATGCTGCAAAGGAACGCTAAGGCTAATGAATTCGTAAATCCAATTTGCTACAGACAAATGACTATCGTTACGTTCTAGGTAAAAAATGTCAGGATCTTCCTCTTCACTGTTCATTTTGTCGGCATCATCGACTAGTTTTACAACTAGGTCAAATTCGTCCCAAAGTTGAACACTAAGTGGGTTTCCGCATCGGTCACATAGGGTATCAATTGTCCCGTCAATGTCAAAATGTAACTGCATAAATCCAGAGTGCTTATCCAATAGGAGCTTCACTTTGGTTTGACAATTACTGAAATCTTGTGGTCCAAAATCTAAAAAGAACTGATCCTCAATACGGTACTCGAACTCATGTTCTCCAGCTGTTAAGCCAACAAATGGAATTTCGAATGTCCTGTTATGGCCCATAACCGTACTTTAAGGGTTGCAAAGTTAGTAAAAATAGGTCAAAAGACAAAGTTTATACTAATTTTACTAGATAATTATTCTCTACAAATGTATCGATTTAGACCGGGTTTGAGCAAGATCATTTTACCATCCATTTGGCTTTTTCTATTTGGGGTATGTTTAATGGCACCTTATGCACCCGAATTGGTCGCTATTTTGTATACGCAAGGATTGTTTAGGTATGGGACAATAGGATTGAGGATGCTGTTTGGAAGTCTACCTTTTGCAATTGGCGAACTAGTCTATTTTTTAATTATTATATTATTGATAATCAATGTAATAAAGCATTTTACTTTATTAAAAAATTTCAATCAATTTAATCAAAAAGTCCGATATCTATTGACCAATCTAGCTTGGTTTGGGATTAGATTATTTGTAGTTTTTCAGCTTATTTGGGGGTTCAATTATATGCAACCAGATCCAACCAAAAATTTTCATTTAAAGGTGGAATCCCCTAAAAATGCGCAAATTGCGCTCACCGAAATGAATCAACTGACCTATGAATTGATAGAAGAACTTAATGTCACTAAAGCAGAATTAGTATTAAAAAAGGAGTTTGAACCCAATTTTGAACAAGTTGTAGTCAATGTGCAGCAAGCTTATAAAAAAGTTGCTTTCGATCATCCTAAGTTTGATTTAAAGCATCAAAGCATCAAAAAAGCAATTTTTCCAAGTTTGGGAGATTATATAGGATTTTTAGCATTTTATCAACCTATCACGGGGGAGGCTATATTAAGATCTGACCTTCCTATTTTGATTCAGCCCTATACCATTGCACATGAAATGGCACATCAATTAGGTTATGCTTCCGAAACAGAAGCGAATTTTATTGCTTTTGTAGTTGCAACTGAATACAATGATCCATTTTTAAAGTATGCTATGTTATTGCAAATGTTCACCTATGCTCAAGATGCACAATTATTATTACTTGCTGGTAACAAAGGATATGATGCATGGAAAACGCAAATAGAAAAAAACAAAGCATTACTAAGCCCTGAGGTATTGAAAGATCGGGCTGATATAAAAGCATTTTTTGCCGCAAGAGCAAATAAACAAATACAAGCTTCCTCCCAATTGTATGATCAATTCTTAAAATGGAATCAACAAGCAGCAGGATTGTCTAGTTATGCAGATGTATTGAAATGGGTTAGAGCTTATCGTCTTAAAACTGATTCTTCCACATCATACTCTCGATAGGTTTCTCTGGTTGGCCGCTATATTTAGCGTTCTTCTTTTGATTGTATTTAACTTCAATCTCGCCATCCACAGGGAAGTAAATCAATTGACCAATTGGCATCCCTTTATAAACACGTACAGGTTGTTTAACAGAAATCTCTAAGGTCCAATAACCACAGAATCCAACATCTCCTTTACCAGCAGTTGCATGAATATCAATACCAAGACGGCCAGTTGAAGACTTGCCTTCTAAAAAAGGCACATGGGCATGGGTTTCTGTATATTCTAAAGTAACGCCTAAATAGAAGCCAGTTGGTTCTAAAACAAATCCTTCCTCAGGAATTTCGAAATAGGTAATGGTATTGTGTGCTTTGGCATCAAGGACAGGATTATCATAAGTTGCCAACCACTTTCCAAGGTGCACATCATAACTATTGCTTCCAAGATCTTTACGATCGTAAGGTTCTATTTTGATGGTTCCTTTTTGAATCTCTTCGAGTATACGTGAATCTGATAATATCATCTTAATCGATTTATGTTTAATTTCGGTCTTTAAAACAGACTGCAATCTAATTCAAAATGCCTTTCTTTTATCAACAAAATATTAACGAGACAGCTCATTTAGCCATTTGGTCCATTCAAGAACCAGCATCCTTTTTTGAGACAGATGTGCAGTTGGCCATTCCAATTACCAATGAAGAAAGGAGGACGCAACATTTAGCGGTTAGATTATTATTTAAATTAATGATGCCAGAAGCAGATTTAAGCCAATTGGTCATGGCTGATAATGGCAAACCGTATTTACTAGGATTGCCTTTTCATTTTTCATTTTCACACTGTAAAGGTTATGCAGCTTGTGCGGTAGACGATCAACCTGTTGGGATAGATATTGAAATCATTCATCCACGCATAGCAAAAGTGGCACATAAGTTTTTAAATGAAAAAGAGAAAGCAATGCTTGCCAACTTGGATGAAAAGGAGCAATTGAATCAATTGGCATTTTTATGGGCAGCCAAAGAAGCTATGTATAAAAAGCACGAACAATTGGGGATTGATTTTGCTAAAGATTTTAATATCCTTGAATTAACTAAGGGAGATAGGGGAACTGTGCCTGCTCAAATTTTACATAAAGGGCACCATATTAGCATCAATTTAGATTACCATTTTGGTACAGATTATATTTGCGTGACTTGTTATAGTTAGATGAACTCAATGTGTTCGCTAAAATAAATGATTGCTAACTCAAACCTATTTTTTTCGATTGTTGTCTTTTTTGCTTCTTATCTGTTTACAAAAGCAAACTTTTGACACAGATTCGAAACAAAAAACCCCGTCACTTTCGTGACAGGGTTTGTGCGGAAGAGGAGATTCGAACTCCCACGCCCGGGTATGGGCGCTACCACCTCAAGGTAGTGCGTCTACCAATTTCGCCACCTCCGCGTTGGATTTTCAAAGGTACAAAAAAAGCCCTCCCGAAGATAGGAAAGGCTTTTTGTATAATTAGTTATAAAATTATAATGACTTCAAGATCTCATCTGCAGATCTTACATAATCCATATTTTTTGCTTCAGTCGCCATTTGCTTACAAGTTTCAGCACTTACTTTAGCACCTTTTTTATCTTTCAAAGCAACTTGAATTCTTGCTTTTAATAAATGCAACCAATAAGCTTTTGCATTGGCAGCAATTGCTTTATCAGCAAATACTAAAGCCTTATTGTAATCGTTATCTAATTCAAGATAAAAAGTAGCAGCGGATTGATACACATTAGGATTCACTGTTGCAGCAGTTGTTGCAGCTTCAATTTGAGCACGAACAGATGGTCTAATGTCTGTGCTAATTGGAATATTCACTTTTGTCTTACCCCATTTCAAATAGATAGTTGCAGTTTGAGCAGTGATTGCATCTACTCCAATTGTGAAAGTTTCAGTAGTGGTTCCAGTTGTTTCTGGAGCGACTTTAAAACGAACCACATCTTCTGCTTCTTTGTAATCAAAACTTCCCCAACCTTTTGAATTGGTATTGATTATGATCGTCCATTCATTCAAACCTGGGATAGTGAATAAACCATAAGATCCTGCAGGAAGTGTTTTATTGCCAATGTTCACTGGATCAGAAAATGTTAATTTAGTAGCGCCATTTGCACCAGTTCTCCAAACATCACCTACAGGTGCTAATAAACTTCCTGCGCCAAAAACTGAACGACCCTTTAAACTAGGTCTTGAATAAATGATTTCCATTTTACCTAATCCAAATTCTTGAGTCAAAGTTTGAGTAGGACTAGCTGCTGGCATCTTTACTTGAGCCATTGCAGTTAAGCTTAAAAAGCTTCCAATTACAAAAAGTATCTTTTTCATTTTTCTTAGTTTTAGAACAACAAACCTAATTTATTTTAGTCGTTTATAAGGTTATTTTTTTTGAAAGGCAGGGTGGAAACGATCCAAAGTGTCTCTGAGGAAATCCCTATTGATATGGGTATAAATCTCGGTAGTAGTTATGCTTTCATGGCCCAGCATTTCCTGAACAGCCCTTAAGTCAGCACCACCTTCTACTAAATGGGTAGCGAAGCTATGACGGAGACTATGGGGTGAGATAGATTTCTTGATACCAGTTTTAAGGATAAGCTCTTTAATGATGTAAAATATCATGACCCTGCTTAGTCCTTTACCACGGTTGTTTAAAAACAATATATCCTCGCAGTTTTTAGCTGGAGTTTGATGGACTCTAATGGTATCCTTATATAATTTGATGTATTTAATAGCATCCGATCCAATGGGCACCAACCTTTCTTTATCGCCCTTGCCAATGACTCTAATAAATCCAACATCTAAATACAAACAAGATATTTTTAGTTGAATGGCTTCTGTCACTCTTAATCCAGAACTATACATAACTTCTAATATCGCCTTATTTCTCCCGCCTTCTGGCTTACTTAGGTCAATTTCTCCAATCATTTGTTCTATCTCTTCAAAGCTTAAAACATCAGGTAGTTTTCGGCTTGTTTTAGGGCTTGGCAGTAAAGTAGTAGGGTTGATGGTACAAATTTGTTCAATCAGACAATATTTAAAAAAAGACTTAAAGCCTGATATAATTCTGGCCTGAGAGGTTGCTGCCATGCCCATTGCACCAATACTTTGAATGAAACTTTGTAAATGGCTTAATTGAATCTCTGCAGGGGTATGAATTTCATTGTAATTTTCTAAGAAGCTGGCTAGCTTATCAATATCCCTTAGATAAGCGTCCACCGAATGGCCACTCAATGATTTCTCTAGTTGTAAGAAAGCTTTAAATCCTTTTTTATAGATATCCCATTGCATTTGCTCAAAACAAGTTTAGGAAAAGATTTGATAGTTAATTGATAAAGGGTTTATTTCGTGTCTGATTCAAATCCCTATGCAAGTAAATTTAAGGTCATTTAAGCAGAAAGTTAAACTTAATGCAAAACAATTCAGATCCTTCTTAACAAAGATAGAAAAGAAAAATCCTAAAAACCTCGACCAAGTTGCTGCAAATTTAAGTACAGAAGTATGGGCAGAAGTAGATTGCTTGTCTTGTGCCAATTGTTGTAAATCTATGAGTCCTACTTTCACGCCAAAAGACATCAAAAGAATTGCAGCACATTTAGAAATGAAACCTGCTGAATTTAAAGCTACCTGGTTGGAGTATGATAAAAAAGACAATGATTGGTTGAATGTATCTAGACCTTGCCAGTTCTTAAATCTAAGTTCTAATATGTGTTCTATTTATGAGGTAAGACCTGCTGACTGTGCTGGTTTCCCGCATTTAACCAAAAAGAAATTTGTAGAGTATGTTCATGTGCACAAGCAAAATGTGGAATATTGTCCAGCGACCTATAAATTGGTAGAAAAAATGAAGGCTTCAATGGTGTAAATCGCTTGCGTAAATTGCACCTTGTTTAAAAATAAACGTCTTCAATAAAAAATAGATCCCATTTATCTTCAGGGTATAATTGTATTGCAATCACATCAAATTGAAGTATTTGCCAAATAGGGTATTGATATTGAAATAATGCTGCTGCATTTTTTAAGTGTTGCATTTTTTGTGCATCAATATGTTGTTCTGGGAAACCATACAAGCTTGTCCTCCTGGTCTTCACTTCTATAACATGTAAGCAGTTTTCTTTGCTTGCAATGATGTCAATTTCTAAATGTTTGTAGCGCCAATTTCTAAAAAGGATGGTATAGCCCATACTGATAAGGTAATCTGCTGCTTTATTTTCGCCTAAAAACCCAGTATCTTTGTTGTGGTGACTCATTATTAGTAGATTTAAGTTGATTTAAAATAATTAGAGAAACCAGGAATATACTTAAACGGGATACATGAACACAGCGTATAAATTACAAGGAATTCATAGGCATTACGAGTGGGGAGGCAAATCTTTCATTCCACAATTAATGCATGTAGACAATGTCATTGGCAAACCATTTGCAGAATATTGGATGGGGGCTCATCCTTCTGCGCCTGCAATGGTAGCAACTTCCGAAGGTCAAATGGCATTAGATCAAATTATCCAAGAAAACAAAGTACCTTTTTTAGGTGCAAACATTGCAGATCAATTTGGAAGTTTACCCTATTTATTTAAAATTCTTGATGTCGAAAAAATGCTGAGCATTCAAGTGCATCCTTCAAAGGAAAATGCTGAAAAAGGTTTTTTAAAAGAACAAGAAGCAGGTGTGCCTTTGGATGCTACACATAGAAATTACAAAGACCAGAATCATAAGCCAGAAGTGATGGTGGCTTTAAGTGATTTTTGGTTATTACATGGATTCATGCCTGCAACTGCGCTCAAAGAAAGGTTAGCAAGTATTGCTCCATTACAAACTTTATTACCCCTATTCGGACAGGATGATTATGCTGGTTTATACAGTTACATAATGCGCCTTGACCAAGTCGCTGCAGACGCTCTATTAAAACCTTTATTGGAATTGGCAGTGAAGGAAGTGGCTACTGGTAAAGTGGTTAAATCTAGTCCTCATTTCTGGGCCAATCAATATTATGGTGGTGTTGTACCATCATCCAATATTGACAAGGGGATTCTATCTATCTATATTTTAAACATCGTCAATGTGCCAAAATACCATGGGGTTTTTCAAGGTGCTGGACTTTTACACGCCTATTTACAAGGTCAGAATATAGAATTAATGGCCAATAGTGACAATGTTTTAAGAGGGGGCTTAACACCTAAACATATAGATATCGAAGAGCTCCTAGAACATATAAAATTTGAACCCACTTATCCTAATATTTTAAAAGGGGATCTTATAAATTCAAACGAGGTATTATTTCCTTGTCCTGTACCCGATTTTGGTTTAACTAAAATCACCTTAACACCGGGGGAAACTTACACAAACCAGACCAATTCCTTTGAAATGTTTTTAGTCATGCAAGGGGATATATTGTTAGACGAGATTGAGTTAAAGCCAGGAGAATTGGTTGCAGTCAAGGCTGGAGCGACTTATGGTATCCAACAAACAGGGTCTGAAACGGCTGTAATATTCAAATCCTTTGTGCCTTAAACGAATTATACACATTTGAGGAAAATCAATCCTGCTTAAAACTAACCAATTATGTATATTTGGTTTTTGAATTAATATATAAATTAGCGACTGATGAAACTGAACAAAGAAATAGTGATTGCATTAATAATAATGATTGTAACAAGTGCTTTATATAGAGTGTTGCCAGGTAGACCATTTGGTTTTGCTCCTCAAATTGCAATTGCTTTATTCAGTGGTTCATTGTTTGTAAAAAATAAACATTTTGCATTTTTGTTACCATTAGTTTCAATGTTCTTATCTGATTTATTATATCAAGTTTTATATGTGAATCATTTAACAACCATTCAAGGTTTTTATGATGGACAATGGCAGAACTATTTATTAATTGCTGCTACTGCATTATTTGGATTTGGTTTACAAACAAACAAAGTGAGCAAATTCGCAGGTAATTTTATCGCTGCTCCAACTGTGTATTTCCTAGTTTCAAACTTTATGGTATGGGCTAGTTTTGGTGGTTACCAACATCCTTTGACTGCTTCAGGTTTATTACAAACAATGGCAGACGGTTTGCCATTTTATGGTTACAGTGTAGCGGGTACATTCGTCTTTGGTGCTGTGATGTTTGGTGGATTGAAATTGATTCAGCCTAAATTAAAAGCCATTAAAGTTAAAAGCTAACTTTTTTAAACATATTATAAAGCCGCTCGTTTCTTGAAGATGAGCGGCTTTTTTTATGCTAGTGAGTTTATTTTTTAGGATCAATCGCTTCATAAAACGAATCCACTTGCCAAGGGCCTGTATCTGCAGCCATGGTGGCTAATTCGTCACATCGATTGTTATAAGGATTATCGGCATGGCCTTTTACCCAATGAAATTTTACTTTATACACTTTAGAGAGTTCGTAGAATGCAAGCCAGAGGTCTTTGTTTTTCTTGCCTCCTTTAAAGTCGGTTTTAATCCAATTATCCAACCATTTTTTCTCCACAGATTCAACTACATATTTACTATCGGTATAGACAAGTATGGGTAATTGCTTTGTTTTTAAGATCGAAATAGCTTTGATCACTGCCAAGAGCTCCATCCGATTATTGGTGGTATATCTATACGCTTCAGCGATCTCCTTGACCTTCTCACCCCAGATCAAAATAGCACCAAATCCACCTGGTCCTGGATTGCCTCTTGCCGAGCCGTCTGTGTAGATAATTATTTTGTCCATTGATCCTTTTCTTGGTCCCAAGCAAGATACAATAAATTGGTTATTAAAGGCTATTTCATTGATTTTGTAATTACCTTTAACGGCATTCGAATCCAATTGTATATGATTGAAAAACTGAATTTCCATTTAAGGTATAAGACCAGTTTTGGTCAAGTTATTTATATTACTGGTGACCATCCTTTATTAGGCAATGGTCATATCGAACAAGCTGTTCCAATGGTTTATTTGAATGAGGATTATTGGGTCTTACATTTAGCAACAAATGGATTGTTGAACGATGGTACGATTCACTATAGTTATTTTATTCAAAATGCAGATGGAACCAGAATTTTTGATTGGGGTGCAGATAAATCTATCATGTTAGATCAATTGGCTATGAAGGAATTGGTTATAATTGATGCATGGAATTTTACTGGATACACAGACAATGCATTTTATACAGCACCGTTTGCAAATGTATTGTTGCAAGGTTCAGATAAAGCAGTAAAGCCAGTCGTTCCTAAAAAAACAACCACGCATCTTTTTAGGGTGAAGGCGCCGTTGCTTAAACCTAATCAAACAATTTGTATGATTGGAGAGGCAAATGAAATTGGCGGATGGGATGCTGCTAAAGCATTGCCTTTGCAAAAAATAAAAGAGCAACCCTATTTTGAAATCGCTTTAAATTTAAGCAAATGCGATTTTCCTTTAGTGTACAAGTATGGCATTTATGATACAGTAGAAAAAGTCTTTGTTTCATTTGAGTCTGGGAATAATAGAGTTTTGTATGAGCCAGTTAGTAAAAATAAATTAGTATTGGTGCAAGATGGATTCGCACAAGTTGGACATACACAATGGAAAGGAGCAGGGGTAGCCATTCCTGTTTTTTCATTAAGGTCGAATCAAAGTATGGGTGTTGGAGAATTTAGTGATATCAAATTGTTAGCGGATTGGTCTAAAAAAATTGGACTAAAATTAATTCAGTTATTACCTATCAATGATACGACGGCAACGCATAGTTGGATGGATTCCTATCCTTATGCAGCGATTTCGGCTTTTGCATTACATCCAATGTATATTCGTTTAGTTGAAATGATAGATCCAGAACAAAAGGATTTAATTCAAGATGCAATTGCTCAACAAGTTGTACTGAATGTTTTACCAGTGGTAGATTATGAAGCAGTGCTGGCTACAAAATGGAAGGCACTAAAAGCAGTTTATGCTGTCAATGGCAAAAGAGATTTAAAATCAGCAGCATTCAAACAATTTTTTAAAGACAATCAAGCTTGGTTAGTGCCTTATAGTACATTCTCTTATTTAAGGGATTTGCATGGGACTGTAGACTTTAGCACTTGGCCTAGTCATGCTAAATTCAATGCTGCAGAAATAGATCAATTGACAGATACAAAATCAAAGACCTATTCCGATATTGCCTTCTTTTATTTTGTACAATTTCATTTACACCTTCAATTAAAAGCAGCAACTGATTATGCACACGCACAGGGGGTTGTATTAAAAGGAGATATACCAATTGGGGTGTATCGTTTTGGTGCCGATGCTTGGCAACATCCTAATTTATTTCACATGGACATGCAGGCGGGTGCACCCCCAGATGATTTTGCAGTAGCTGGACAAAACTGGGGTTTCCCTACTTACAATTGGGATGTAATGGCAGCAGATGGTTTTGCATGGTGGAAGTCAAGGTTTGATCAAATGAAATATTACTTTGATGCATTTAGGATTGATCATATTTTAGGATTCTTTAGAATTTGGAGTATTCCTATGCACGCTGTAGAAGGCATCTTGGGACATTTTGTTCCAGCAATTCCAATAGGTATTAATGAATTCAATGCAAAAGGCATTGCCTTTGATCATTACCGATTCACGATGCCCTATATTAATGAAACTATTTTGTTTCAAGAATTTGGATATGACAATGATTATGTCAAGTCTAATTTCCTAGAATCAATAGGAGATGGACATTTTGCTATGTTGCCTGCTTTTAAAACACAACGCTTAGTAGAAGCCTATTTTGTGCAACAGGAACAAACCCCATTCAATGCTAAAATAAAGCAAGGTTTATACAATTTGATTGCGAATGTCATTTTATTAGAAGGGGATCAGCCACAACAATATCATTTTAGATTCAATATTGGGCATACTAGTTCGTTTAAGCATTTAAATGAAAGCACGCAATACCTAATAAATGAACTGTATGTAGACTATTTCTTTAAGCGACAGGATGCTGCTTGGGAAAAAGAGGCCATGAAAAAATTACCAATGTTAAAGCGCTCCACCAATATGTTGATCTGTGGGGAAGACTTAGGATTGGTACCATCTTGTGTGCCTGATGTGATGTACCAATTGGGTATGTTAAGTTTAGAAGTTCAAAGAATGCCGAAGGCAAATTACAAAACATTCTTCCATCCTAATGATGCCCCATATTTAAGTGTAGTTACACCATCTTCGCATGATACAAGTACCGTAAGAGGATGGTGGGAAGAAGATCGTGTAAAGACACAGCAGTTCTTTAATGATGAAATGGGACAAGTTGGTAAAGCCCCAACCTATTGTGAAGGATGGATTAATAAAACGATATTATCACAACATTTATATTCACCGGCAATGTGGGCCATTTTCCAATTACAAGATTTCATGGGGATGGATGAATCCATACGCAGATCGGATCCAAATGAAGAACGCATTAATGTCCCAGCAAATCCAAAGCATTATTGGAGGTATAGAATGCATGTTGGTCTAGAGGAGTTATTAGAAGCTGAACAATTTAATCAAGAATGGCTTCACTTGATTCAAGCAAGTGGAAGAGCATAATTAAAAATAGAACAAGTGCAATTAGATTTTTGGGAACAAAGTTTACCTTTCGAATATCCTTTTACCATTTCAAATGGTAGAACAAAGACGCATCAACATAGTTTGATGGTCAGGTTGTCATTGGGCAATTGGTCTGGTTTTGGAGAAGCCCCTGCGATTGTGTATTATAATGTAACTGTTGCAGATATGATGGCGCAGTTGGAAAAGCAAAGAAAATTAATTGAAAAATTTGCATTGATTGATCCAGAAAGATTTTGGCATTTTTTACACCATCTTTTTCCAAATGATCCATTTTTAGTTTGTGCATTGGATATGGCTGGATGGGATTTATGGGGTCAGATGAAAAAACAACCATTGCACCAATTATGGAATACCCAATGGACTACAAATGGTAATGAACTCCCTCCAATTTGTGATTACACTTTAGGGATAGACCCTATAGAAAAGATGGTACAAAAAATGGAAGCGCATCCTTGGCCTATTTATAAAGTGAAAGTTGGAACGGAATATGATATAGAAATGATAACTGCATTAAGAAAACACACCGATAAACCAATTCGTGTAGATGCCAATGCAGGATGGACCACCGAAGAAGCCCTTGTAAAAATTCCCGCATTGGCTGAATTAGGAGTTGAATTGGTAGAACAACCTTTAGCAAAAGACAATTGGGAGGGTATGGCGCAATTGAAACAACAAGCTATTTTGCCCTTATTTGCAGATGAATCCTGTGTGCATGAAAAAGATGTTGCTACCTGTGCTAATTATTTTGATGGCATCAATATTAAGTTGACAAAATGTAGTGGCTTGACACCAGCTTTACGCATGATCAAAGAAGCAAGAGCATTGGGATTAAAAGTGATGATGGGAAGTATGAATGAATCTGTGATTGGTTCTGCTGCTATAGGACAATTTTTACCTCAATTAGATTTTGTGGATATGGATGGCCCATTATTAATGACCCAATTAAATGGAGTAGGATTAAACTATAGCTTTAATAACCAAAATGGAATGATTGAACCATTAATGCATCCAGGATTAGGCGTTGCTTTTAGAATGCCTTTTGATAAATAATACAAATGACACCAGAACGCACCGAGAAATTATTAAAAGTATTACACCAACGTCAAGCAAATTTGACGCTGATTATGGAGAATGTGCAAGATCCGCATAATATATCTGCAGTGCTAAGAACCTGCGATGCGGTGGGTATACAAGAAGTATATGTATTAAGCACCGAATTACCTAGGTATAAACATTTTGGCTATAAAAGTAGCAGCAGTGCCATTAAGTGGTTAACGATTCATGAATACAATGATGTTCAAAAATGCATAGCGGATGTTCGTAAAAAATTTAAAACCATTCTAACCACGCATTTGTCAAGTGATGCGATTGATTTACATGCGATTGATTTTACCCAATCTATCGCATTGGTTTTTGGGAATGAACATAGTGGTGTTTCAGATGAACTTCGTGGATTGGCAGATGGTAATTTTATCATCCCACAAATGGGGATCATACAAAGTTTAAATATATCGGTTGCTTGTGCAGTGACTATTTATGAAGCCATGCGTCAAAAAAGAAACGCAGGTCATTATGATGAGTGTAGTTTACCTGCAGAACAGTTGGCTGAATTAAAAACGGAGTGGGGGTTTGAAGAAGCGGAATAATTTATTTAACCCTTCCCTCAATCTACATTTGTTCTGGAACCTCAATGCCTAATACTTGCATGGCTTGCTTTAAAGTAGCTGCAGTTAAAATACCTAATTGTATTCTCAAATTTTTCTTGTCTTCAGATTCAGCATTGGCAATAGACAATTCTGCGTAGAAACTATTGAATAATTTAGCTAGATTAAAAGCATAGATCGCCAATTTAGAAGGATCTAATGCTTCTGCAGCTTCATTGACTTCTGCCGAAAAATTAGCCAACTGCATTGCAAGTGCTTTCTCTAATGATAACAATGAACTGCTTACTTGCTTTACTGTAGAACCTGTTTTTCTTAAGATACTTTTAATTCTTGCATGGGTATATTGAATGAATGGGCCAGTGAAACCATGGAAGTCAATACTTTCTTCTGGATTAAAGATCATCTTCTTTTTAGGATCCACTCTTAATAAAAAGAATTTCAAAGCACCTAATCCAATGGTATCATATAATTTTTCTAATTGCGCAGCACTAAAGTCATCCACTTTTCCAAGAGATTCTGTTTTTTCTTTTGCAATTTGAATCATGCCATCTACTAAATCATCTGCATCCACCACTGTACCTTCTCTGCTCTTCATTTTACCGGTAGGCAATTCCACCATACCATAACTTAAATGGTAGATACCATCTGAAGCGGGTAGTTGTAGTTTTTGACAAATTAATTTCAATACTTTGAAATGATAGTTTTGTTCGTCACCTACCACATAGATGCTTGCGTCTGTGTTGAATTCTTTTTGCTTGAGTTCAGCTAGGCCAATATCCTGTGTGATGTAAACCGAAGTGCCATCTTTTCTTCTTACTATTTTTTCGTCTAAACCTTCACTCGTCAAATCAATCCACACAGAACTATCTTCTTTTTGATAGAATACTTTTTTTGATAATCCTTGATCTACTAAATCTTTTCCTAATAAATAGGTATTGCTCTCGTAATAAGTTTTGAAAAAATCAGAACCTATTTTTTTATAGGTCACATCAAATCCTGCATACACCCATTCATTCATTCGTTTCCAAAGCGCCATGGTTTCTGCATCGCCTTGTTCCCATTTCAATAACATCGCTTGTGCTGCTTTTTGAATAGGGGCTTCTTGCTCTGCAATTTCTTTAGACATACCACCTATAATCAAAGTTTCGATTTCTGCTTTGTAAGCATCGTTGTATTTGACGTAATAAGCGCCTACAAAGTGGTCACCTTTCATATTGGTGGTTTCGGGCGTTGCGCCATTAGCAAATAATTGCCAAGCAATCATGCTTTTACAAATATGAATCCCTCTATCATTGACAATACAAGTTTTAACTACATTGTTACCTTGTAGTTTCAATATTTCTGCAATACTCCATCCTAAAAAGTTATTTCTAAGATGGCCTAAGTGCAATGGCTTATTGGTATTAGGGGAGGAATACTCCACCATAATTTTTTTAGGATCCGTTGTTGGCGTTACTAATTTGTTGGTGTCTGTTGCTTGAATATAGTCCAACCAAAACTGGTCACTTATTGTAAAGTTCAAAAATCCTTTCACAATATTAAAGGCGGTGATTGTCCCTGGCATTTTAGCCATCACCGCTTCGCCTAATGCATTGCCTAATTCATCGGGGCTTTTGCCTAATTGTTTCACAAAAGCAAATAGCACGATGGTGTAATCTCCCTCAATTTCTGGCTTAGTTGCATTCACCAATACCTGTTCACTTTTAATTTGAACTTGATAGATTGCTTGAATGGCGTCTGCAGTGGCCTGCTTTAAATGTTGAATCAATTGCATAAAATAAGATTACCGACTGCAAAAGTAATTAATTAAGGTTACCTTTACGCATACATGTTGAAAGTACACGAATTTATAAGCAAATTTATTCTAGACCTAATTGATGGGGTGTATCCATTGTTTAGGAGGTTCATGCCATTGAAAACCTTTCGATATGCGGCCTGTGGTGGAGGTAATACGGTACTTGATATCCTTTTATTCTTTATCTCCTATAATTACATTTTAGAGACACTTCCGTTACATATTGGATGGCTGACCATTAGTCCCCATATTGCTTCCTTTATCATCAGTTTCACGGTTACTTTCCCAATAGGCTTTTATTTGAGCCGTTACGTGGTCTTTCAGGAAACATCTGTTCGCAAGAGCAAGCAACTATTCCGATACTTTATGGTGGTTTTGGGATGTATCTTCCTAAACTACATTTTTCTTAAATTATTTGTAGAAGGACTAGGTTGGAATGCCACAATTGCTAAGATTGTGACCACCTTTTTTGTGGTTATTTTCAGCTATACGAGTCAAAAGAACTTCACATTCAAGACCAAGACAGTTTAAGTTATCTGACTTTTCTTCCCATTTTTCCATCTATTTATGCCATTTCAGTCCCATTTATAAGGGAGAAGAGCCATATTTATGCCATTTTTGCCTATTCGACAGAATGGCATAATGATTGGACTATGGAAATGAATTAATCATTGAAAATCAATCATTATGGGAAAAATTATAGGAATTGACTTAGGTACCACAAATAGTTGCGTATCGGTTATGGAAGGTGGTGAGCCAGTAGTAATTGCGAATGACGAGGGTAGAAGAACCACGCCATCGGTAGTAGCGTTCTTAAAAAATGGAGAACGAAAAGTAGGTGATCCAGCAAAAAGACAAGCTATCACGAATCCAGAAAACACGATCTCTAGTGTGAAGCGTTTTATGGGTCGTCGTTTTAACGAAGTTTCAAGTGAATTAAGCTTGGCTAGTTATAAAGTAGTTAAAGGAGACAACGATACAGTGCGTGTTCAAATTGAAGATCGCATGTATACGCCTCAAGAAATCTCTGCAATGGTTTTACAGAAGATGAAAAAAACGGCAGAAGATTATTTAGGTGCTGAAGTAACAGATGCAGTTATTACTGTACCTGCTTATTTTAACGATGCACAAAGACAAGCAACAAAAGAAGCTGGCGAGATTGCAGGTTTGAATGTTCGTAGAATTGTGAACGAGCCAACTGCAGCTGCATTAGCTTATGGTTTAGATAAAAAGAACATCGAACAAAAAATTGCTGTATTCGATTTAGGTGGTGGAACTTTTGATATTTCTGTCCTTGATCTAGGGGATGGTGTATTTGAAGTAAAATCTACCAATGGTGATACACATTTAGGTGGTGATGATTTTGATAAAGTAATCATGGATTTCTTAGCGGACGAATTCAAGAATCAAGAAGCAATTGATTTAAGAAAAGATCCTATGGCATTACAACGTTTAAAAGAAGCAGCTGAAAAAGCGAAAGTTGAATTAAGTTCTTCTTCTGAAACAGAAATCAACTTGCCTTATATCACTGCAGTGGACGGTGTTCCAAAGCACTTGGTATTAAAATTAACAAGAGCAAAATTTGAATCACTTGCAGATAGTTTATTTGCACGTTGTTTGAAGCCATGTGAAGCTGCATTGAAAGATGCAGGATACACGACTTCTCAAATTGACGAAGTAATCTTAGTGGGTGGATCTTCAAGAATTCCAAAAGTACAAGAGCTTGTTGAGAAATTCTTTGGCAAGAAGCCTAACCGTTCAGTCAACCCAGATGAGGTTGTTGCAATTGGTGCTGGTATCCAAGGTGGTGTATTGACTGGTGATGTAAAAGATGTATTGTTATTAGACGTTACACCTTTGAACTTAGGTATTGAAACAATGGGTGGTGTAATGACAACAATGATTGCATCTAACACAACAATCCCTACAAAGAAAACAGAGATCTATTCTACAGCAAGTGATAACCAACCTGGTGTACAAATCCATGTCATTCAAGGAGAGCGTCCAATGGCTGCTCAAAATAAAAGTTTAGGTATGTTTAACTTGGATGGTATTCCACCAGCGCCAAGAGGTGTACCTCAGATTGAAGTGACTTTTGACATTGATGCAAACGGTATCTTAAACGTAAGCGCAAAAGACAAAGGAACTGGTAAAGAACAAAAAATCAGAATCGAAGCAGGAAGTGGTTTAACGAAGGAAGAAATCGAAAAGATGAAAGCCGAAGCTAAAGCAAACGAAGCAAGCGATAAGATAGAGAAAGAAAGAGTAGAAAAATTGAATGAGGCCGATAGCTTGATTTTCCAAACTGAGAAACAATTGAAGGAATTTGGTGAAAAAATCCCTGCTGATAAAAAAGCACCAATTGAATCCGCTTTAGAAACATTAAAAGTAGCACACCAAGCGCAAGACGTTACACAAGTAACTGCAGCTTTGGAAGCTATGAACGCTGCATGGACTGCTGCAAGTGAAGACATTTACAAAGCACAAGCTGAAGGTGGCGCAAATGCTGCTGGCCCAGATGCAGGTGCTCAAGATGGCGGATCTGCTGCAAATGATACAGTAGAAGATGCACAATTTGAAGAAGTAAAGTAAGATTTACAAATTCATTTAAATGATTAAAGCCCTCCATTAATGGGGGGCTTTTTTTGTTGCTATCTAATTTGAGTGTAGCTTTGCGGCTGATTAATCTAATTTATGAAGCGAATTGAAAGACATAGGGCAATTTTAGGGGTAGACGATAAGGCTACTTTAAGTGATTTAAAGAAAGTATATCGTAAGATCATGATGGAATGGCACCCTGATAAGTTCCAAGACAATGATGCCGCTAAAAAAGATGCCGAAGTAAAATCTACTAAACTAATCGCTTCTTATCATTTTTTGGTGAGTGTGCATGCAGAGACGCATGAGGCAACCAAGGAAGCTTATATTGCTACCACAAACGAGGCGAGTATCAATGACTTTGAATTTAAATCTGAAATTCTTAGAGTTGAATTTTCAGATGGTTCTGAATATGAATACTATGGTGTGCCAAAAGCCATTTATGTTAAATTAGTGAATGCAGACACGCCTGACCGTTTTGCGAGACGCCATATTTACAATACCTATTTATACAGAAGCACTAGTAAGATTGTAGGAGATTAAGCCTACATTTATTGTATGATTAAAAGCTTTAAAATATTTGCCATTTTATTTACTGGGGTAATTTTATTGTCTTCATGTGATCGTGACATTCCAGTTGAACAACTCAAGGAAAAATACCTTAAAAAAAATTCTGCATTCATAGATATTGACGGTGTGCCCGTTCATTATATTATCGAAGGCCGCATGGACGATACTTTACCCATTGTATTGATACATGGTACTTCTGCTTCATTGCATACATGGGATACTTTATCTAGTTTATTAAAGACCAATAAAAAAATCATTCGTTTTGATTTACCTGCCTTTGGTTTGACTGGGCCGAATCGTTTAAATCAATATAATTTCAATTTTTACAATCAATTCTTAGATCAATTTTTATCTAAATTGAATGTGACCCAATGTATTGTTGCTGGTAATTCATTGGGAGGAAGCATTGCTTGGAATTACGCCATTGCTAGTCCTAATAGAGTAAAGCAATTGATTTTATTAGACGCTTCTGGTTATCCAAAAAAAGATGAGAAGGGTTCATTGGGTTTTAAATTAGCTGGGATCCCAGTTTTAAATCAAGCCTTAAAACATATTTCACCAATCTCTTTAATTCGAAAAAGTTTAGAAGACGCATTTTATAATAAGTCTTTAGTCACAGAAAAGATGGTGCATCAATACCACGACCTATTGTTAAGAGAAGGCAATAGGGCTGCTGTATTGGAATTATTCCAGCATCCTATGAAACCAGATCCTTCTAAAATAAAAACCATTACGCAACCTACATTGATCATTTGGGGTAAGCAAGACCAACTCATTTCTTTTAACAATGCAGCTTTATTTAAGCAAGACATTCAGAACAGTAAAATGTTGGTACTCGACAAAGTGGGACATATTCCAATGGAAGAAGCGCCTAATCAAGTGGCCACAGCAATACTTGAATTTATAATGTAGGGATAAATTTTAATCTATGGAAAACCAGACTAAGGTGCTTATAAAAAAGTGGTCGTTATATGGAATGATTGCGTTCTATATTTTTGGCGGCTATAATCACTTTAGAGATCCAGCTTTTTATATTCCATTGATTCCACCTTATTTAGCAGCTTGGGCGGTGGAGCTGAACTTATTGTCTGGTGTTTTTGAAATTGGTTTAGCGCTTTTATTAATTCCAATACAGACAAGAAAATATGCAGGTTGGGGTATTGTACTCATGTTGATTGCCTTTATTCCAAGTCATATCTATTTTATACAAAGAGGAACATTCTCGCTAGGCACAATTACAATGAACCCAATGATTAGTTGGATTAGGTTATTGGTGTTTCAGCCACTATTTATTGTTTGGGCCCTTTGGGTTAGTAGGAAATAGAGAAGATGTAGAGCGAACATAGTCCTGATAGGTTTCCAAATGACCCCATTTCTCCATTCCTGAAATTTCTAGTAGTCTTACACCACTTACATATACAAGAAGTAAATAGGTAAACAGTGGTGAGATCAAACTAATATACTGCCATCCAGTTAAAGAGGACAAAGACATCATCGCAATCCCAAGCCATAAGGTGATTTCACCAAAATAGTTAGGATGCCTTGAATAAGCCCAAAGTCCATGTTGAATGAATTGATCTTTGTTGTCCCGATTTTTACGGAATTGAGACTTTTGCATATCGGCAATGATCTCTACTACAAAGCCAATAATAAACACAAGTAAGCCAATATAAAATAATCCATTTTGTATCACACCCTTGTTACTTGCAATGGCTGTTAAAGCACACATAGAACATATTGAAACCCACATACCTTGTAAAGTCCAAGTCATGAAAAACCTGGTAGGTGAAGGTTTGATGTGTTTAAATCTTTTATCCTCTCCCGCTTTATGTATTCTTGTAAACAAGAAACTGCCTAAACGGATTGTCCATATTAAAATGCAAGTAGCTAATACAATGCTAGCAATATTTACATTCATGGATGCATAACTATTGTAACAGACTAATGATACAACGGTCATATAGGTGATACTTCCAGTTAGGTCATAGAATTTTTCTGTTTGAAAAACATAGGCAGGGATAAATGCAATCCATTGAATCACATAAGCAATCAATACAGCATGTTGGATTAACTCTAACCCTGTTAATAGAGCAATACCATATCCAACTGCAAAAGAAAGTAGGGAGAAAATTAAATTAAGGATAGATTGCTTCATGATTGTGTTTTGATATATTGATACAAGATGAAAATAAAAAGGTAAATCAATAAATAAATACGGTATTGATTTCTTGTTTTGATGTAATCTGGATTTTCGGGATACATATTACTGAATAAGCCAAGGAGCTCTTTTCTGAATAGAGGTTGTATATTTATTTTCCAATCATCTGTTTGGTAAACAATCTTCCTAAACTTACTCCTAAAATAAGTGCTTGGGATACCCCAAATGATTAAGAGGGTTAGTAGGAGTTGAGTGGATGTCATGGTTAAAGATAGAAAAGAATATTGAACTTTATTTTCAGGACTGCCGGCTTCGCAGTCTTCCTTAAACTTCTACGAGGGGTTTACCCAAACCCTTTCAACTCTTTTCAGGACTGTCGGCTTCATTTCATTTCGCCGTCTTCCTTCAAAGTTGGGCGTACGCAAACCCTTTCAACAAAATGCTTCACATTTCGTTGGGTTTTTTAATGCTCGTCAACTTACGAGAGCGAGCTCCCGTCGTTGCCTCGCATTAAAAAACCCTGTCACTTTCGTGACAGGGTTTGTGCCCAGAACAGGAATCGAACCTGCACTACCTTGCGATAACCAGATTTTGAGTCTAGCGCGTCTACCAATTCCGCCATCTGGGCAATTTGCACCTGAGTGCTCGGCGGGCTGCAATATTACATTAATGATGGAAATCTTCCAAAATCCTATCAAGGTATTTTTTCTTGTAGTAGTAGGATTTTATTTGCAGCATTGCTTCTTGGGAAATAGAATCGATCTGATCCATTTCCATATACGTTTGAATAGGTGCATATAGTGCTGTTTTAATCTGTTCAACTTGATTGATGATGGCTTGTTTTGCTTTTTCGTCCTCTGCGTCCATCCAAGCCTCATTTAATTCCATCATATCCATTAAAAAATCTGGTTCTAGGCCGTATTTCTCATCCGGCGTCAATATGCCTACTATTTCAAGTACATAGGGTAGAATGCGTTCTTTTTGGTTTAAAAGGGTATAACCTTTATTTGCTAAGGAGGATTGTTCCAATGCAGCTTCTTGTTCATCGGGATTGCCTTGCGCAAATTTATCGGGATGGCTTGCCTTCTGGATCTCCATAAAAGCGGCCCTTAACTTTTGTGTATCTACTTGAAAACCAATAGGAAGACCAAATAACTCAAAATAGTTCATGCTTAAATTTCTTATATTGTGCAAAATAACCAATATGCCTGTATTAGGACTTATTAAAGAGGGAAAAGTTCCTAGTGATAATAGAGTGGCTTTAACGCCCAAGCAATGTAAATGGCTTAAAGAGCAGCATCCAGATTGGGATATTATTGTAGAAGCATCTCCCAACAGATGTTACAATGATGAGGAATATAGTAGAGAAGGTTTGGAAATTGTTACAGACATAAGCAAAGCCGATATATTAATGGGTATTAAAGAGGTACCTAAGTCTCAACTGATTGCAGGAAAAACTTATTTATTCTTTTCACATACCAAAAAGGCGCAACCTTATAATCAAGCTTTGTTTCATACCATGATGGATAAAGGGATTACCTTGATCGATTATGAATGTTTAGAACATGAAGATGGTCAAAGACTCATTGGATTTGGTTTTTTTGCAGGGATTGTTGGAGCACATAATGGCATCATGGCCTATGGTAATCGCACCAAAGCCTTTCATTTAGGTAGGGTGAAAGAAGTGAAAGATTATAGAGAGTTAATCCATACTTATTTTGGTTTAAAATTACCACCAGTAAAAATTGTTGTTACAGGGTCGGGGAGAGTAGCACATGGTATTTTAGAGATCATGAATTTAATGGATGTACAACAAGTGGAACCAGATGAATTTGATCGTCATTATGCTTACCCAGTGTATGTGCATTTAAAAGGAAGAGACTTATACAAGCATAAATTAACGAACAATTACGAGCGCAATGATTTTCATGCGCATCCCCAAAATTATGATTGTACTTTTAAACAATATTTACCGCATGCACAGATCTTAATGAATGGTATTTATTGGGAGCCGGGTATTCCTCCTTTGTTTACACACCAAGACTTATTAGAAGAGGAATTTGTATTAACGACTATTGCGGATATTACAGACGATGCGCATGGCAGTGTACCTTGTAATTTAGGAGACGCACCTTCAGAAGATCCAGTGTATGGGGTTAATATCAATACTTTTGAAAAGACAACTCCATATTTGCCAGAAGGCATTGATGTAATGGCTGTGGGCAATTTGCCCAATGAATTACCACGTGATGCAAGTAGGTTCTTTGGAGAGCAATTAATCAAATATGTTTTACCTGATTTAGTGGCAGGAGGCAATGAAATAATTCAACGAGCAACCATGTTAGATAAAGGGATATTAAACCCTCGCTATGATCATTTAGTGGACTATGCAAAGCATTAATTGCTGAACTTATAAATGTAAGTAGTACTCCTTCAAGTAATTAGTAAACTCGGTAGTATAAGATTGATCTGCATTTTTGATTACAATCTTTTGTCTTTGTATTACTACTTCTTTTTGTTTTATAAATTTTAGCATGGCCCTAATTGGTAGGTGCTTTGCATCATTGTACATCAAGCATTCTTGCGATAATTGCAATCCAAAATTTAATGCTAATTTTTGCATCGTATATGCCCTTAGGGTTGGCACTAATACGAACCAAGCACCATTTTCTTGTAAAAGGCAAGCAGCTGCTTCTGCCAATGTATCCCATGGCAATGCTGTACTATGTGCAGCCAAATTTTTTGCGTTATCTGGTGAATTTAAATCTCCTTCGTAAAAAGGTGGATTGGTGATGATGCAATCAAATAATGTTTGCTTATTGTTGGACGCGTAATCTTGAATGGAACTATGCACAATATTCAATCTATCTTTCCATACACTTGCTTCAAAGTTGGCCTTGGTTTGTTCAAATGCACCAGCTTCTATTTCAATGGCAGTGATATGCGCATTAGATTGTTGTGCCAGCATCAAACTTAATAAACCTGTACCGGAACCAATATCCAATATATTTTTAGCAGATAGAATTTGCCCATCAGCGGCAGACCATGCACCAAATAAACATGCATCAGTACATACTTTCATTGCAGTATGTTCCTGATGCACGATAAATTGTTTACACTGGAAATAGGGATTCGCCACTATTATTCAGAGGTTAAACCAGCTACGATATACTCTTTGTTTAAACGAGCAATGTTCGCTATTGAAATTTCTTTAGGACAAGCTGCTTCACAAGCACCAGTGTTGGTACATGCGCCAAAGCCTTCCTTATCTAATTGTGCCACCATATTGGTTACACGCGTTTTTCTTTCTGGACCGCCTTGTGGTAATAAGGCTAAGTGAGATACTTTAGCACTTAAGAATAACATGGCAGAACTGTTTTTACAAGCTGCTACACAAGCGCCACAACCAATACACATGGCTGCTGCAAATGCTTCATCTGCTTTTGCTTTTTCAATTGGTAATGAATTACCATCTACCGCATTACCCGTGTTCACACTTACATATCCACCTGCTTGTATGATTCTATCAAAAGCAGATCTGTCAACTGTTAAATCTTTAATAACCGGAAATGCATTTGCTCTCCATGGCTCAATGACGATGGTGTCATTGTCTTTGAATGCACGCATATGCAATTGACAAGTAGTATTGGCTTGCCAAGGACCGTGTGGCTTACCATTGATGTACATGGAGCACATTCCACAAATACCTTCTCTACAATCATGGTCAAATGCCACAGGCTCGCCACCTGTAGTGATTAATTGTTCATTTAAAATATCCATCATTTCTAAGAAAGACATTTCATCTGAAATATTTTCAACTCTGTACATTTCAAATGCACCAGCAGTTTTAGTATTTTTTTGACGCCAAACTTTCAAATTTAAATTCATAGTTGTATGTGACATGGCAATATTATTTATAGTTTCTTTGAGATGTTTGAATCACTTCGTATTTTAATTCCTCTTTGTGTAAAGCCCACTCATGTTCATTTTTCAATTCCCATGCGGCAACATACATAAATTTTTCATCGTCTCTTAATGCTTCACCTTCTGGCGTTTGGTATTCTTCTCTAAAGTGACCTCCACAAC
>CAINOI010000020.1 GCA_903851465.1 uncultured Bacteroidota bacterium | reverse complement strand
TTATTCCTAATGTTTTTTAAAACGCTTTTGTTGAAATAGATTCAGGTTATTTATGTCTGAAAATAAATCTTCCCCTTGTTAAGTCATCTGGACTCATCTCCACTCCTACTTTATCACCTGGCAAAATTCTGATGTAGTGCATACGCATCTTACCAGATATTGTTGCTAAGATTTCGTGACCATTTTCAAGCTTAACTCTGAACATAGCATTGCTCATAGCTTCTATAATTACTCCATCTTGTTTAATCAGCGGCTGTTTTGACATACTTATTTTGGGGTTGCAAAGATATGGAAATGAATGGAATTACGAAAAAATCCCGAGTAATTCTTCTAAAAAGGCTAAAATAAAAGGAGAAGTACAACTTCTCCTTTGTAATATATTGAAAATCAATGTGTTAAATTTATACTCCTAACCCATTCCTGGGAACAAGGGACGACCGATACCCGCCCTAAACGGCCAAGGTATTGCTAAAAGAATTAATATAAGGGCAATTACATACAAAATTCGTGTAGGACCTGGTTTTTGTGTCTTTTTATATTTCACATGACCTATTGTGATCAACACGATCGCCAAAATCATTGAAAAAATATGTTCCACAGCCCAAAAACGACTTGCAGCATCTTTCATGGTGGCACCCATTCCAGCAGATTGAATTAATTTGATCCCTAAAGGACCTGCTATATATTGATAAAGGCCTACCAATAAACTAGCATGCGCACTCATTAATAGCGTCTTGCTGGTTTTTAAAGCGTCCTTTTGAGTGAATAACTTGTAAATACTTAGGATTAAGGCGATTAAAACGACCCATCTTAAAGTGTTGTGTAAATGTAAAAGTCCTGTATACATAGCTTGATTTTGTAGCTAAAGTAATCAAATAATTTTAAAATCTTAATAGACCCAGTCCGCCACAAATAAATTGGTATCCCTTGTGCCTTTGTTATTTCGGTTAGAGGCAAAGATGATTTTTTTCCCATCAGGACTAAACATTGGGAAAGCATCAAAACCTTTATCTCTACTAATTTTAACTAGGCCTGTCCCATCTAGGTTGATTAAATACATATTAAAAGGGAACCCTCGTTTGTACTCATGATTGCTACAAAAGATGATCTGTTTGCCATCAGGGGTAAAATTAGGTGCCCAATTGGCTTGTCCAAGCTGGGTGATTTGCTTGACATCTGATCCGTCCACATTGGCAATAAATACTTCCATATTGGTTGGGGCCACCAAACCTTCTTTTAAAAGGCTACTATATTCCGCTATTTCAGCGTCCGTTTTTGGACGACTCGCTCTCCATACAATTTTTTTACCATCTGGGCTAAACCAAGCACCTCCATCATAACCTATCGTGTTGGTGACTTTCTTTTCTTTACCAGTGGCGATATCCATCACATATAAATCTAAATCTCCGTCCTTGTCACTACAATAAATCATTTTCTTCCCATCATAGGATAAAGTTGCTTCTGCATCATACCCTTTTGCAGTGGTCAATTTTTTAATGACTGTGCCGTTGGTGTCCGCCATAAAAATATCATAGGTATTGTATAAAGGCCAAATATATTTGTTGCCATATTTTGCGCGATCCACGGGAGGTGGACAATCTGCACTTCCTTCATGTGTGGATGCATAAATGATATGTTTACCGTCCTTCATGAAATAAGCGCAAGTGGTTCTTCCCTTTCCAGTGCTTACCAATTTATATTTAAATGGGTCAACCTGACTCAATGGAAGATTACCCATAAAAATTTGATCACAAACAATCCCCTCTTTAGGATTTGTTTTTTGGAAAATAATACGCTTACTATCAAAGCTCCAATAAGCTTCTGCATTGTCTCCTCCAAAGGTTAATTGTTGTACATTTTTAAAATGCGTCTCCCCTTCAAATTGAACGGTGTCTTCTTGGGCCATGACGCTCACGCTTAAAAATAAGGTGAACAGAATACAGCTATATTTTTTCATATTGATTTCGATTGGCCGCAAAAATAGCCTTAATCGCTAAAGACAACGCGTCAAACTCAAAGAATTAAAGAAATTCGATTTTTTTTGACGAAAAAATGACAGTTCCCTAAAAAAATAAGAACTTTGAACAAATACAATTTATGGCGATCATTGCACCCTCTCTTTTAGCAGCTGATTTTTTAGAATTAGGAAAAGCTTGTACGATGCTCAATGCTTCTGAAGCTGAATGGTTCCATTTGGATGTAATGGATGGCGTTTTTGTTCCAAATATTAGTTACGGTTTACCCATCATTGAACAGATCAAAAAAACAACTACAAAGGAAATGGATGTGCACTTAATGATTGTGCAACCAGAAAAATATATCCCTGCATTTAAACAAGCTGGTGCAACTATCCTAACAGTGCATTACGAAGCCTGCCCTCATTTACATAGCACGGTGCAACAAATTAAAGCACAGGGTATGAAAGCTGGAGTAGCATTGAATCCACACACCCCTATCGAAGTTTTGAAAGACCTAATTTTTGATATAGATGTAGTTTGTATCATGAGTGTGAACCCTGGTTTTGGTGGACAAAAATTTATCCCACACACTTACGAAAAAGTAAAAGCTTTAAAGCAATTGATTGTTCAACATAATGCATCCACTTTAATTGAAATTGATGGTGGCGTGACATTAGACAATGCTGCTGCATTGGTTGCGGCTGGCGCGGATGTTTTGGTCGCTGGAACAACCGTATTCAAAGCACCCGATCCTATTCAAATGATTGCTAGTTTAAGAAATTGTTAAGCCCTAATTCGAACAAGCAGTAATCCACATAGTGTGCAAATGTTTGACTTGTTTGTGAACATGTGTATGTTAAATTGTGTTAGGTAGATACAACACTTCTCCTTAACCTCTAAAAACGACTACATTGACTGAAACAATCATTAACCTAGAATCTGTTAATCCAATTGATTTTTTTGGTGTTAACAATAACAAATTTGATCTTTTAAAAAAGAAATTCCCACTCCTCAAAATTTTATCACGTGGTACCCAAATTAAATTAAGTGGTGCACCAGAGCAAATTGAAATCGCAAAAGAAAAAATTGAATTGGTCATTCAATACATGGAACGAAATGGCCATTTAAGTGAAAATTATTTTGAACAAATTTTAGGCGGCGATGATGCCGAAGTCATTGACAATTTTGTAGACCAAAATCCAAATGAAATATTAGTCCTTGGCCCAAATGGAAAAACAGTAAGAGCAAGAACAGCGAATCAAAAAAAGATGGTTACTTCAGCAGATAAAAATGATATTGTATTTGCCATCGGGCCAGCAGGTACTGGTAAAACTTATACTGCTGTTGCCTTAGCTGTTCGTGCATTAAAAAATAAATTGGTTAAAAAAATCATTCTTACAAGACCAGCAGTGGAAGCTGGAGAAAGTTTAGGTTTTTTACCAGGAGATTTAAAAGAAAAAATTGATCCTTATTTACGCCCGTTATACGATGCATTGGATGACATGATTCCTGCAGATAAATTAGCGTATTATATGTCCTCTAGAACAATAGAAATTGCGCCATTGGCTTACATGCGTGGACGCACTTTAGACAATGCGTTCATTATTTTAGATGAATCACAAAACGCCAACGATTTACAAATTAAAATGTTTCTAACACGTATTGGCTCCAATGCAAAAGCCATCATTACGGGTGACCCTACTCAGGTAGATTTACCACGAAATCAAAAAAGTGGTTTAGACAAAGCGGTCAGAATTTTACAAAATATCGAAGGCATTGCGCATATCCAATTAGACGAGGAGGATGTAGTTCGTCATAAATTGGTAAAAGCAATCATCAAAGCCTATGATAAAGAGCGTGAGAATGAAACAGAAAACTCCTATCATAGATAGTATTTTTTGATTCAACAATTGTATACAACAAATAATGAAGGGATATTGTGTTATATTAATAAATTTTAGTATACATAAACCATTGATATTTTAATTTCTGTTAAATTGTTAAGAAAAACACAAAAGGATTTGAAGGAATATTAGTTTCTTTGCAATACTAAATAAAACAACAACTATGCTTAGTAAAAAATTACTACATTTTGCAGTTGCCATGCTATTCTTGCCAGTTTTGACATTTGCTCAAAATACGACTGGTAACATTAGTGGATCTGTAAAAGCTGACAACGGTGAATCCCTTGTCGGTGCTACCATTTCAGTGCTACACGTTCCTACAGGTTCTGTGTACAATGCGCAATCAAGAAAATCAGGTTTATTTGATGTAAGTAACTTACAACCGGGTGGACCTTATGTAATTACTGTATCTTATGTAAACTATCAATCAGAAAAGAAAGAAGATATTTATGTTGCCTTGGGTGATGTGGTAAGAATAGATGTGGTCTTGTCTTCTAAAATTGACAAACTAAAAGATGTATCTGTATCTACTACAAAAAGAGGTTCAGATTTATCAGTAAGAGGTGGTACGCAAACCATCATTGGTCGTGATAAATTAGATAACTTACCTACTGTTGGTAGAAACGTACAAGATTTCTTAAGATTTACGCCAACAGCTAAATTTGTTGGTAGTAATGGAGATTTAGCTGGTGTATCTATTGCTGGTCAAAACAATCGTTTCAACTCTTTATACATTGATGGTGCTGTAAACAATGACCAATTTGGTTTGAGTGCAAGTGGTACCAATGGTGGACAAACTGGTGTTGGACCAATTTCAATTGATGCGGTAGATCAATTCCAAGTAATGGTTTCTCCTTTTGATGCATCTATCGGTAACTTTACTGGTGGTGGTATTAACGCAACAACGAAAGGTGGAACGAACAATTTTTCTGGAACAGTTTACTCATTCACACAAAACCAAAATTTAACTGGTAAAACACCAACTGGTGCAAAAGATAAAGCAGTTAAATTAAACCCATTCCAAGCAAAAACAATTGGTGGAAGTTTGGGTGGTGCCATTTTCAAAAACAAATTATTCTACTTTGTTAACTTTGAATCTATTGAGAACGAAAGACCTCAACCTTTTGATATCAGTGGTTACAAAGGTGCTAGCGGAAAAGCTGATATTGACAACTTAGTGAACTTTGTAAAAACAAAGTATGGCTATGATGCTGGTGGATACCAAGACAATGCTGCATCTACAAGTGCAAAAAGAATTGCAACTAAATTAGACTGGAACATCAATAAAATGAATAAGTTCAGTTTATCTTACCGTTACAATGAAACAAGTTCTTATGCCACTTCTGCATCAAGTTCAACCAGAGTGAATTTCTATAACAATGGTGTTTTATATCCTAATAAAACAAATTCATTGTCTGCTGAATTAAAATCTGCTTTCAAGAATGGTGCTAGTAATAAATTCTTATTCACTTACACAGACGTAGTAGATGACAGAAGCCCTATCGGTGCTAATTTCCCTCGTGTTACTATCAACGATGGTGCTGGTCAAATGATTTTTGGTTCTGAAGAATTCTCTACATCAAACTTGTTGAAGCAAAGAAATATCAATTTCTTAGATTACTTTAAGTTCAATGTGAATAAGAATGCATTTACAGTAGGTATTGATTACGAATTAAGTAAGTCTTACAACGTTTTCATTCGTCAAAACTTTGGTTCATACCAATATGCGAGTTTGTCTGATTTCTTAACTGAAAAAGCACCAATTCGTTATGACCGTTCATTCGCTTTATTGGATCAAACAACTGGTGACAACACAAAATCTGCAGCTAGCTTCTATACTGGAAGAGGAAGTGCATTTATCAACGACGAATATAGATATTCTGATAATTTAACTTTCAATTTTGGCGTAAGAGCTGATTACACAAAGTTCTTGTCTACACCAATTGAAGATTTATATTTCAACTTCTACACTACAAGATTATACGATTTCAATGGAGCAAGATCTGGATCAATTCCTGATCCTAAAATGTCTATCTCTCCAAGAGTTGGATTCACTTATAAGATGCCAGAAGAAAACATCACAATTCGTGGTGGATTTGGAATGTTCACAGGTCGTGTGCCTTTAGTATGGCCTGGTGGCGTATTCAACAACAATGGTCAATCAGTTGGCGGTCTTTCTATTACAACAGCATCTGATATCGCTAAATATGGTATCACATTTAGACCAAATCCAAATGGTCAATATACTGCAGCTGATTTAGGTTTAAGCACTGCTGCTGCAAAAGGTCAAATGGATTTAATTTCTAGCAATTTTAAATTGCCTAAAATATTCAGAGCTTCTTTAGCTATGGATAAGAAGTTAAAAGACAATTGGTCAATCACTGTTGAAGGAAGTGTAAGCAAAAACATCAATGAAATCTATTACAGAAGATTGGATATTCAAAAGCCAGTTGCTCAGTTAGCTGGACCTGATAACAGATATATCTATGACTTAAAGCGTATTGGTTACCCAGCATCTGTAGGTATTACTGCTGGATCTAATCCTTACACTGGCGTATTCTTGTTAGAGAATCAACCTTACTACGGACGTTCTGGATTCGCATATAACTTTACTGCGTCTATCGACAAGTCTTGGACTGATGGATTCTCATTCAACGCATTCTATACTTATGGATCATCTTTTGTAACGCATGAACCAACTTCTAGCCAAAATAACTCTCAATGGAGATACATGGAGACTGTGAATGGTAGAAATGATGTTCAAAGATCAAGATCTGACTTTGACTTGGGTCATAGAGTGAGTGCATTCATTGCTAAGAAATTCACTTATGCAAAAGGTGCTTTAGCTTCTACATTTAGCTTAGTATACAACGGACAGTCTGGTAACCCATTCAGTTATGTGTATGCGACTGGTCCAGTTAGAGATCAAGGTACAGGTGAAACAAATGACTTAATCTTTATCCCTACTGCTGACCAAGTTAGAGCAATGACTTTTGTAACAAATAGCTCATATCCATTGTCTGCTGCTCAACAAGCAGTTGCTTTAGAAGACTATATCTCAAATGATAATTACTTAAGCAAAAACAGAGGTAAATATGCAGAGCGTAACGGTGCAAGATTGCCATTTACAAATACCATTGACGTGAAATTTGTACAAGATTTCAATGTGAAATTGAACAATAAGAAATACCAATTCCAATTAACTTATGATGTGTTTAACTTCACAAATATGTTAAATAGAAACTGGGGTAGAAGCTACTTTATGTCGAACGATCAGTTCTCTATCATAAAGTACCAAGGTGCAACAGGTTCAACAACACCTAGCTATAGTTTCTCTCCAATTGCGAATAATACACCATGGGGTATTAGTTCAAGCACATCTCCTAGCTACAGTGCACGTTGGGTGAGCCAATTAGGTTTACGTTTCAAGTTTTAATTGAACAAATTAAAGCACTAACATAGTTCTTTATCAATGCCCTCCTATTTGGAGGGCATTTTTTTTGATATGCTATTTGTAAGATCTTAATTTTATTTGTAGTTTTAAGCTATATGGGCCAAAATTTAGCACAGTTTACAATTGGTATTGAAGAAGAATACATGGTTTTAGACCCTGTTTCCAAGGAATTAAAGAGCCATCAACAGGCTATTGTCAATGAGGGTGAGAAAATCTTTAAAGACAAAATCAAGGCCGAAATGCATCAGGCTGTGGTCGAAGTTGGAACAGGTATTTGCCAGGATGTAGAAGCCGCATATCAAGAAATATTTGAACTACGCACTTCTGTGTCTTCCATTGCTAAAGCATTAGGATATAGTATTGGGGCTTCGGGCACCCACCCTTTTAGTTTATGGGAAACACAATTAATTTCGGACCAAAGCAGGTATCAAGCGCTTTTAAACGAATTACAGCAAGCTGCAAGGAGTAATTTAATTTTTGGACTACATGTGCATATTGGAATGGAAGATCGCCGTATGGCCATTCATATTGCGAATACAGCCAGGTATTTTCTTCCTCATATTTATGCTTTGAGTACCAACTCTCCTTTTTGGGAGTCAAGTAATACGGGCTATAAATCTTATCGCTCTAAAATTTTTGACAAATTTCCAAGAACGGGGATACCGGACTATTTTGAAAGCATCGAAGCCTATGAAAGTTTTATCCAATTGTTGATTAAAACCAATTGTATTGACAATGCTAAAAAAATATGGTGGGATTTAAGGGTGCATCCTGTATACAATACCATTGAATTTAGGATTTGTGATGTCCCAATGACTGTTCAAGAGACTGCCACTATCGCAGCTTTATTTCAAGCCTTGTGTGCTAAAATATATACACTCAGAAGACAGAATATCAATTTCATCAATTACCAACGCGCATTAATCAATGAAAATAAATGGCGTGCAAGCAGGTATGGAATTGATGGATTACTCATTGACTTTGGAAAAGAAAAAGAAATGCCAGTGAAGGCGTTGATAGATGAACTACTAGAGTTTGTAGACGGCGTGGTGGACGATTTGGGCAGCAGAAAGCATATTGAAAAAGTGCAAGACATTTTTACCAATGGCACTGGCGCTGACAGACAGTTAGATGTATTTAAATCAACTGGAAGCTTAGTGGAAGTGGTAAAATATATTGAGGGAAGTTTCTTACAACACTAAGCGACTCCTATTTACTTAAAATCAAATAGCGTTGCTGTAAAAAGGCCACGTTCTCTCTTTTTAAAAATCACATCCCAGTCCCCCTTATACCTTAAAATTTTTGGTACTAATATCCCATTGGTCGTATAGGTCATTTCGACTTCCATTTGTACATTAAAATCATAGACACCCGCTTTGTAGCTAAGGGAATAATTTCGTCCTAACACTTCCAATGTGGTTGGATTAAACCAAGTGAACATTTGATCTACGACCACTCTATCTTTTGCAAAAAAACCAAGATCCTCTTTGGGCTTGATCTCAAACACATAAGCCAATTTACCATGGTAGTCTACATAATCCAATCTGTAACTATACAACTCATGGGCGTTATCGTCGTATAAATCTAACTTATTACCAATCATGGGGATACCAGGAATTTTTTCACCCGGATTAAAAAACAACATCTTCAATTGTTCTTTTGCCTTTTCAATACCTGATCCTTGAATGGTTCTTTTTTTACCTTTTACAATATTGGTTTCACCACAAATTTTTCCTTTAGTGAAAAACAAACTTGCGTATAAAGAAGGTGTTAAATAATTGTATTCGCCTTTACTATCTCTCAAGTTCCCGAATGTTTTTTCTTCTAACACATCCATTGTTCTACAGTCTCCAATTTTATTTTGACGAGTTCGACTATCTAAAGACGCTTCCATCCTTTGATTTTTATCATACATTTCTATATGATTAAAAGAGCTGTATCCTATTGTCCTTAAGGTTTTGAAGGCTTTGTAAAAACTTGTATCGCGCTTAATTCTTTCTAAAATATCTTTGTATTCAAAATTATTTCTAATGATGACATCTGCTAAAGTGAAAGTTTTATTTTCAAAACTCAGTGTCGTATCCTGCGCCCAGCTATGGACTACTAAATTCATACATATTAAAAGTAGGAATATTCTCATATTTATTTGATTTGAGTCATTTTATAATCCACTCTTACTTTTCCTTTATGTATATCATTCAATTTGCCCTGTAGCATTTTCTTTCTTAGTGGCTTAATATAATCAATGAATAACTTGCCCTCAATATGATCATACTCATGTAAGATAATCCGAGCAGTCATGCCATCAAAAGTCTCGGTATGTGCTACAAAATTTTCGTCCATGTATTGAAGTGTCACTTTCTCATGTCTTAAAACATCTTCTCTGATTTTTGGGATACTCAAACAACCCTCGTTGTACACCCATTCATTGCCACTTAATTCAAGAATTGTAGCATTGATAAATACTTTTTTAATACCAGGTGCATCTGGATAAGATGCGTCTTCTGGTTCGGCATTTTCAAATATTTGTTGGCTATCCATTACAAATAACCTGATGGCACGATTGATCTGAGGTGCTGCAAGGCCAACCCCATTGCTGTCGTACATGGTTTCCCACATATCTTCGATAAGCTTGGTCAAATTAGGATAATTCGCATTGATTGGCTCACTCACTTTTCTTAAAACGGCAGCACCATAGGCTACAATTGGTAAGGTCATAGAAGTTCAATTATGGATGCAAAGTTACAATAAATAGGTCGTAAATAGATTCAGTGCTCATTAAGCCATTAGATCCTTATTATTGAGGTATTCTTGTAGGAGGATGGTCGCTGCAATTAAATCTACATTCTGCTTTACCTGACGATCTTTTTTCTTCATCCCCATTTCGATCATCGCCCTCACTGCTGTTTTTGAACTAAAGCGCTCATCCACCGTTTGAATGGGGATGTTTGGAAACTTTTCGGTTAATTCAAGGATGGCCTTTTTAACCAAGGGTGTGGCATGGGTTGGTGAAGCATCTAAGTTCAATGGCTCCCCTATTAAAATCAACTCAACAGGTTCCTTGGCAATATAGTCAGATAAAAAGGTATACAAACTTTTTGTGTCCACTGTGATCAATGAAGTCGCAATCATTTGAAAGGGATCAGTCACTGCCAATCCACATCGCTTTCCCCCGTAATCTATGCAAATGATTCTTGCCAATTGAATTGTGTTAAAATGTTAAAATAATCGACGAAATCACAAATATACTAAAGACAATACTCGCAATGCCATTCGCGGTCATAAACGCCAAATTGACCTTGGATAAGTCGTTTGGCTTCACAATACTTTGTTGATAAATCAGCATGCCTATGAATACAAGCATCCCAATCAAATACAACCAATGAAATGTACCAATAAAATAAGCAGCAACAATAAAACTTGCTGAAACCACATGAAATAATCTAGCGATGTTCAAAGCTTTAACTGCACCCCAATGACTAGGCATGGAATAAAGTGATTGTGCTGCATCAAATTCAGTATCCTGTAATGCATAAATAATATCAAATCCACTTACCCAAAAAATGACAGCAAAAGAAAATAATAAAGGTAACATGTCAAATGTTCCAGTCACCGCTAAGTAAGCTCCTATAGGCGCTAAGGAAAGTCCTACTCCTAACACCAAATGGCATAAATAGGTAAAGCGTTTTGTATAACTATAAAATAAAATCACAAATAAAGCTAACGGAGCAAGGTAAAAACATATAGGGTTAATAAAATAAGTAGCAACAATAAAAATCAATGCATTCACAATTACAAAACCCAATGCTTTTTCGGCTTTAATAATACCAGCAGGAATTTCACGAATGGCTGTCCTTGGGTTCAACTGGTCAAAATGACGATCCAAATAACGATTGAAACCCATGGCAGCCGAACGGGCAGTGATCATACAAAGCAGAACTAAGAAAAAACGAATGACCACCTCGCTAGTTTGTAAATTGATATTGTTATTTTTTAAAGCAGCCATACCCAACACAAAACCAATCAATGCAAAAGGCATTGCAAAAATGGTATGTGAAAACTTCACTAAACTCAAATAATTTTTAACTGTACTCATATTTTAAATTCAACCAAAAAATTACACAATAAAATCTAATCTACTTTTCTTACAAACTCCCATAATACAACAGCAGCAGCAACCGAAATGTTCAATGAATGCTTCATACCCCATTGTGGAATTTCAATCACCCCATCACATACTTGTATCACTTCATCACTTACCCCATCCACTTCGTTACCAAAAACAAATGCTGTTGGATTGTTCATATGTACATATTCATCCAGCATGATACTCCCCTCTGTTTGTTCAATCGCAAGCACTTTATAGCCTCTTTCTTTTAATGCCAAAACAGCATCAACGGTATTTTCATAATACAACCAATCCACTGAATCTGTGGCCCCTAAAGCTGTTTTATGGATATCACGATGCGGTGGCTGTGGCGTGAACCCACATAAACAAATGCCACTAATTAAAAAAGCATCTGCAGTTCTAAAGACACTGCCCACATTGTGCATGCTACGGATATGATCCATCACTACCACTAACGGCTTTTTGTCTGCTAGCTTAAAGTCTTCGACCGACTTTCTCCCCAATTCCTCCATGCTTAATTTACGCATAGTGCAAAAGTAAGCTTTTCAAATATTAAAAAATTATGTAGGTTTGTCACCCATGGCAAAATCAAGTTCAGAAACTCCTCTAATGCAACAGCATCGAGCTATTAAACAAAAATACCCTGACGCCATTTTACTCTTTAGAGTGGGTGATTTTTATGAAACTTTTGGAGAGGATGCAGTGATTGCCTCTAAGGTCTTGGGCATTACATTAACCAAAAGAAACAATGGCTCCGCCTCCTCAAGTGAACTAGCTGGTTTCCCCCATCATTCATTGGATACTTATTTACATAAATTGGTTAAGGCGGGACATCGTGTTGCTATATGCGACCAATTAGAGGACCCAAAAACAGTCAAGGGCATTGTGAAAAGAGGCGTGACCGATATGTTGACACCTGGCATTGCCACCAACGATAAATTATTAGAGCATAAACAAAATAATTTTTTAGCCGCAATATTTATAGAAAATGACAATGGTGGTATTGCCTTTTTAGACATCACCACTGGAGAGTTTTTAATTGCAGAAGGCAATGTTGAATATTTAGATAAATTATTGCAAAGTTTACAACCCGCAGAAATTCTTTATCCTAAAAATTACCAAAATGCTTTTAAGGCCCATTTTGGCACAGGGTTTTATACTTATGGATTAGATAGCTGGATTTTTGATGAAGCATTTGGAACTGAACTTTTATTAAAACAATTTCAGACGCAGAGCTTAAAAGGATTTGGGATTGAATCCCAAAAATTAGGCATCATTGCTGCAGGTGCGATTTTACATTATTTAAAAGAAACAGAACATCCTCACCTACAACATATTCAAACCATTGGCCGAATAGACCGTAATGAAATTTTATGGATGGATAAATTCACCATTCGTAATTTAGAATTGATTGGCAATGATGCAGGACAAAAGGGTTTGATTGATATTATGGATGCCACTAAGAGTCCAATGGGTGCTAGATTATTAAAGCGTTGGTTGATTTTCCCATTGCAGTCTTTGGAACAAATTAACCAAAGACTGAGTGCAGTCGCCTATTTTATAGATGCTAAAGAGACTGCTAATACATTGCATGAAACCATTGAGTCATGCGGCGACTTAGAAAGATTAACGAGTAAGTTAGCTAGTCGAAAAATACAACCAAGAGAGTTGGCGCAATTGGAAAAATCATTGACTGCAGTAGCTGCCATTAAAGCAAACTTAACACCAAGCACGAATACCTATTTAAAGACGCTTGCAGAAAATTTAGTGGTTTGTCAAAAGACCATCGAATCCATTCAATACTATATCATGGAGCAGCCTCCTGCAACCATCATGAAAGGAGGATTTATAAAAAATGGCGTTGACCCTAGTTTAGATGAATTAAGAAATATATCAAGTGGTGGTAAGGAATACCTAACGCAATTACAAAATAAAGAAGCAGAACGCACTGGCATTAGTTCCTTAAAAATTGGTTACAACAATGTGTATGGCTATTATTTAGAAGTAACCCATGTGCATAAAAACAAAGTGCCTGTAGATTGGATTCGCAAACAGACATTGACCACTGCCGAAAGGTATATTACGCCTGAACTAAAAGAATATGAAGAAAAAATATTAGGTGCTGAGGATAAAATTTTTGCTTTAGAACAACAGTTGTATCAACATTTATTAGATCTTATTTTAAGCGACCTCAACGCCATTCAAACCAATGGTCAGTTTGTTGGTGTGATAGATTGTTTATTGTGTTTTGCTTTCATTGCTAAGCAAAATAAATATTGCCAACCAACGATGACGGACGACGGTATATTATCCATCACAGATGGAAGACATCCTGTGATTGAACAAACGCTTCCAATAGATACCCCATATATTGCCAACCCTACTTTATTGGATCCCAATGACCAACAAATTATTATTCTTACAGGGCCCAATATGAGTGGAAAGAGTGCGGTATTAAGACAAACTGCATTGATTACTTTAATGGCACATATGGGCTCCTTCGTGCCAGCCACTGCTGCTGCTATACCATTAACGGATAAAATATTTACTCGTGTTGGGGCGAATGATAATTTAAATGCTGGCGAGTCTACCTTTATGGTGGAGATGATAGAAACTGCGAGTATCTTAAATAATTTAAGTGCAAGAAGTTTGATTCTTTTAGATGAAATTGGAAGAGGTACATCTACCTACGATGGGATTTCTATTGCATGGAGTATTGTGGAATACTTACAAAAATCCGTGCATCGTCCAAAAACATTATTTGCAACACATTACCATGAGTTGAATGATTTAGAAGGTCAATTAACCCGTGTGCACAACTACCATGTAACGCATAAAGAAGTGGGTAATAAAATTATCTTTTTACGAAAATTAGCCAAAGGAGGAAGTACCCACAGTTTTGGAATTCATGTGGCAAAGATGGCGGGTATGCCCAATGAATTAGTGGATCGCGCCAACACGATTTTACATGAAATGGAATTAAAAAATCAGGAACATCAACATGCTAGTCCAACAGTGCAAGCAACGACAGAAAAATTTCAGCTGTCTATATTTGATGCCCATACAGAAACTTTTGAAAACATTCGTTCAATTTTAGATGCAATAGACATCAATAAACTCACGCCTTTAGACGCACTTCAAAAATTACAGGAAATAAAAAACAAAATCAAGTAACAATCAAGACCAATTAAGCTTCTTCCCAGAAGCCCATTTTGCTATACTTTTCAATTCTATTTTCAACCCTTGTTGCAGGTGCAATGTCTTTCACCTCATCCAAGGCTTTAATGATTTGTTTTTTAAGCATATCAGCAGCAGCTTGGTAATCCCAATGTGCCCCGCCCAATGGCTCTTGCACAATCTCATCTACCAAACCAAAGCCTTTCATATCATTTGCAGTCAATTTCAATTGTTCTGCAGCCAATTCTTTTTTATCCCAGCTTCTCCAAAGGATTGAGCTGCAACTTTCTGGAGAAATCACCGTATACCAAGTGTTTTCCATCATCAATGTCTTGTCCCCCACTCCAATTCCTAATGCACCACCACTAGCCCCTTCGCCAATGATCACAATCACAATAGGCACTTGTAGGCGGATCATTTCATAGATATTACGAGCAATAGCCTCTCCTTGGCCTCTTTCCTCTGCTTCTAGCCCTGGAAATGCCCCCGGCGTATCAATCAAACAAACTACAGGCTTATTGAATTTTTCGGCCAATTTCATCAATCTAAGGGCCTTTCTGTAGCCTTCTGGGTTGGCCATACCAAAATTACGCATCTGTCTGGCCTTGGTATTGCTACCTTTTTGTTGACCAATCATCATCACCGTTTGGCCATTGAATTCTGTAAATCCACCCACCATTGCTTTGTCATCCTTTACATTTCGGTCACCATGTAACTCGATGAATTTATCGCACATTAATTGGATGTATTTTAAAGTATAGGGTCTGTCTGGATGACGGCTCAATTGCACACGCTGCCATGGGGATAAGCTTTCTGTGATGGCTTTACGCTTATCCACTATAGATTTTTCCAACTGCGCTACGGTGGCAGATAAATCTATTTTAGGGTTCTTTTCGGCCAATTTCTTGGTCGCATCAATCTGCTCATATAAGTCCTTAATTGGTTGCTCAAATTCTAAAAACTGTCTATTTGGATATACTGGCATACGCTTGAATTAGGCTGTAAAAATAATACAACCTTTTTTAATAAAAGATTTGTTTAAAAAACTTCTTTACCCTTATCTTTGCAACCCGGAAATAGGAAACTAGGTTCGGAGTTCTTGGATCGGTAGTTCAGTTGGTTAGAATGCCGCCCTGTCACGGCGGAGGTCGCGGGTTCGAGTCCCGTCCGGTCCGCAAAAGCCCTTAACTTTCAATGAGTTAGGGGCTTTTTTTGTTCATATCTCACTCTAAATATGACTAAATCAAAGCATAGTCATTGATTAAACGTTAAAAAATGATATTAAGAACTATTTATATAAGAAAAAACTTAAATTTAATAACTGAAACATTCTACAACTAAATTATCTACTTTCTTGGGCGACATAAATTGAACATCGTCTAAAAAAATTGGATAATTATTTTAAGTGAATGAGTGTTTTAATTATTAACAATTAAACGATTAGATTTTATGAAAAAGATCTCCCTAGTCCTAGTCCTTCTTATGTTTGCTGTGAGTGCCACTTTCGCATCCACAATTGCAAGCTTAGATCCAAGCAACCCTTTACCTAAAACGATTGCTGATCGTGTTAGTTTCAGGATTAAAGGCACCGGTTCAAAAAATATCATGGTAACTATTGGCATAGGTTCACAGCCAGGAAGTGGTGCTTGCTGTTCGGGAGTGAGCCCTAACACTACTGCAAGTTTTGTTGGCAATGTGGGCGATGTGGTTTATGATGGTAAAACCAGAAGAGTAATCACCAAAATTTATAAAGAATTGGATGGCACTACGATAGATTTGTCACAATATTATTAATTCACCGTACGGTTTACAAAAGCCCTTAACTTGCTATAAGTTGAGGGCTTTTTTGTTGATATCATATCTAGTAACTAATGGAGTCATGTTTACCCTAAAGTTTTGAAGAAAGCTTACACACTTAAATTAAAATCACGAAGTGCCTCATTTAAACTAGTTTTTAAATCGGTGCTTGCTTTACGCTGTCCTATAATTAATGCACAGTTTACTTGGTATTCACCAGCATTAAACTTTTTAGTAGTGGTGCCAGGAATGACCACCGATCTTGCTGGTACACGTCCAGTATATTCAACTGGTGTAGCACCACTTACGTCAATTATTTTGGTGGATTGTGTAAGGACTACATTGGCCCCAAGCACAGCTTCTTTTTCCACAATAACGCCTTCTACAACAATACTCCTACTACCTAAAAAACAACCGTCTTCAATGATCACAGGGCTTGCTTGTAATGGCTCTAAAACACCGCCAATACCAACACCACCGCTAAGATGAACTCCTTTCCCTATCTGTGCGCAACTACCCACGGTAGCCCAAGTATCTACCATAGAACCAGCATCTATATATGCCCCAATGTTTACATAACTTGGCATGAGTACCACAGAACTTGCAATATATGAACCGTATCGGGCCACTGCAGGTGGAACAGCTCTAACACCTAATTCTTTATAGTTACTTTTTAGTAACATTTTATCATAAAACTCAAAAGGAGGAAGCTCCCATGTTTGCATTTGTTGGATTCCAAAATACATTAAGATTGCTTGTTTAATCCACTCATTGACCACCCACTTATCACCGGCTTGAGAAGCAACACGCAAGTGCCCTTTGTCTACATCTTCAATCACAGCTCTTACAGCATCACTATAGGTAGTTTCTTTTAATAAATCTCTATTTGACCAAGCATCAAGTATTAAATTTTGTAAAGACATACTTATTTTTTTTGCAAACATAAGCAAGACATCTTTAACTACCATTATATTTGCCCAAGTGAACCATCAATTTAGTTCAGATATTGATAACAAAATTATATAAGCATGAACATTGCACTTATTGGATACGGAAAAATGGGTAAAGCCATAGAAGAAATTGCAGTTGCGAATGGACATACCATCGGATTGAAAATTGACCAGGATAATGCTGCCGATTTATGTACCCAAAATGTAGCAGGTATCGATGTTGCAATCGAATTTACCGGGCCTCACAGTGCATTTGAAAATGTCATGAAATGTCTTTCATTGGGTCTTCCAGTGGTATGTGGCTCTACCGGTTGGCTAGAAAAATACAATGAAGCCAAAACACATTGCGAAGCAAAACATGGCACCCTTATTTATGCAAGTAATTTTAGCATTGGTGTGAACATATTTTTTGAAATTAACAAAACACTTGCAGCATTAATGAGTAAGCACCCAAACTACGAGGTAGACTTACATGAAATTCACCATACCCATAAAAAAGATGCTCCTAGCGGAACCGCTATAACACTTGCAGAACAAGTGATGGAAGCATTACCTCATAAAACAAAATGGGTTAATGATGCTTCGAGTGTTGCATCGGACTTAGTCATCATTTCTGAAAGAATTGATCCAGCACCTGGCACACATACCATCACATATGCCTCTGCTATTGATAGCATTGAAATTACACATACTGCTCACAATAGAAAAGGATTTGCTGGAGGAGCATTAATTGCTGCAGCATTTGCAGCAACCCATCAAGGCGTTTTTTCAATGAAAGACGTTCTAGGAATTTAAGATATAGAAAAGTAAGTTTTAACGCGGCTGTAAACAGGCTCACTTAGAGGCACTTCAGGTAGACGAACTTCGTTTTCTAGCAATCCCATTTGATGCATAAATGCTTTTACACCCGATGGATTATTTTCGGCAAACATAATAGCATACAATTCAATTAAAGGATCGTTCATCACTTTCGCATTCACAAAATCGCCTGCTAAACATGCACGGACCATATTTGAAAATTCAAATGGATAAGCATTTGCAGCAACACTAATTACACCTTGCATACCACAAGCAATTTGAGGAAGCGCTAACAAATCATCACCACTAATTACAACAAAACTAGGAGGTGCATCTCTTAAAATATGCATACACTGCGCCATATCACCACTTGCTTCTTTTATACCCACTACATTTGGACAGTCTTTTGCCAAACGAATGGTGGTAGCTGCAGACATATTTTGGCCTGTTCTACCTGGTACATTATATAAAATAACAGGCTTAGGACTTGCTGCTGCAATTGTTTTATAGTGCTGGTATAACCCTTCTTGGGAAGGTTTATTATAAAAAGGAGACACACTCAATATTGCAAGGGCTTTAGCTAATGGAAGATTTTGTAAATCACTTATAACTTCGGCTGTATTATTACCACCTACGCCAACAATAATTGGTACCCTGTCAGCTGTATGGCTAAATGTAAACTCTATGATGGCAATTTTTTCTTCTTTACTTAAAGTAGGTGTTTCACCGGTTGTACCCAGTGTGATTAAATAGTCAATACCCCCCTTAATAACATGATCTATCACTTTTCCTAATGCAGTGAAATCCACACTGCCATCTTTTGCAAATGGTGTTACAAGTGCTACCCCTGTTCCTCTCAATTGATGCTGTACTGTCATTGATATAATTTATGTAGTTGGTCCCCTCAAGATAAATATATTTTTAAAGATTTTTATTTAAAAAAACCTTACAAATGAATATCCCAGATTTATTGTGTGTCTGAAAGAAGCGTCTTATAATTTTGTTGGTGATAATAAGTGTCTAAATAGGCTTTGCTCTTCTCAGATGAGAATTTTTGACTAGCTAATTGTAAAATACTTATGCCCTCTTTGTAGTCAAATGGTTTGATTTGTGGCCCATCCCATTTCTTTTCTTGCACCAAAAAGGGCACCATTTCATCTACTGCTGCTTTTAAGGTATGCTTAGCATTATCTGTATTGGCCCAGAAATCAACACCGGTCAATTCAGCCATTTTAGCGATTTTTAAGAATGCGTCAATCACAAAAACAGAATAATGCAATGAAGTCGTTCTAGCCATTTCAAGCGGGAATCGATTATTATCATCCATTTGATTGGCCAATCGAAGTTTTGCGTTTGCAATAATGTTATTGGCTGCTTCTTTTTGATGATTAAATAAAGCAATAGACAGCCTTAATGCATCATACCATACGCCATGGTTGTTTTTTGCATTCATTTCCTCTTTTCCATTTTTGCTTGTGTGCATCCAATGTGAAAAATCCCAAAACCAAACCTGCATCTTCTTCAGGTCTTCTTTAGGATAAGCTCCTTGCTTTTGCATTAGTTCTATTGCTTCAATTACTTTGATAAAATTTCTTGCATCTATTAAACCAGCGCCCCTTCCTGTATTTTCTCCTTTGATTGCTTGTCCAAAATTCATATTTGGATTCATCTTAGTAGCAGTATCTAAAAACCAAACTCGAATTAGTTGAATTGCATGGTCGTTATACTTTTTTTCCCCAGAATAATAATGCGCTAATGCGAGTGTATAAATTTGACTGCATAGTTCAGGTAGATAATCCTTATCCTTGTACAATTTCACTTCGGGATTGGTTTCTCCATCCTTTCTCATGTATGGTAAACCATCTTTTTTAGTGGGATCAGGCCAGTGATAAGGCGCCAAGCTCATATAATCATGCTTTGATCCACTTGGGGGCACTTCGTTTTTTTCCATCACCGAGACAGGGCCATATTTTAAAGCTTTATTGGCTTCTGTGATGAATGCATTGTATGCATTTTGATAATTCTTGTCCTTTACTTTAATCTTTTCTAGATTGATTTTTAACTGCCCCAAATTGATTAAAAATGGCCCATCCTGAGCAAAAGTAGTGAACTGAAAATTGAAGATGCATATACAAAGTAGGATGCGTTTTAATAGCCTATTTTTCATACGATACTTGATTATATTTTACTTTTCTTGTCTGTAAAAAAATGTAAACAGATCCACCCCAATGGCACTAACAGGGCGGCTAAAGCAAAAAATGAATAATAATTTGTCTTTGAAATGATAGGGACCAACAATGTAATAATAATGGTGCCTAACACTGCAGACATGCCTCCCATCCCCGAAACTGCACCTACATTTTTTCCACTAAAAAAATCCGAAGGAAGTGTTTGTAAATTATTAATTAAAAATTGGAAGCCAAAAAGCGTTGCACCGATTAAAAATATTGCTAGGGGTATTTGTATTTTTAATTGATCTAAAAAGAAAAGTATACCAATTAAGGATAGCAACATAATAACACAACCAATGGCAATGGCTTTCTTTCTTGCTATTTGCGCTAGAACTCCTTTTTTAATGAGTCTACTTGAATAAAATCCACCAGTCAATCCTCCGATTGCTGCAAATAAATAAGGTGCCCAAGCAAATGCCCCAACTTGTTTAATATCAAATCCCATTTGGTCTTTTAAAAATGTAGGCAACCAAGTTAAAAACATCCACCATACTGGATCTAGAAAAAATCTGGATGAAATAATCCCCCATGTATTGCGCACCTGTAATAACTGACGCCAAGTTTTAACAGTAGGCTCATTGGAAAGTTCGATTGTTGATTGCTCCCCTTGAATATGCGTAAGCTCTTTACTAGAAAGCCATGGGTGTTTGGAAGGGACATTTTTATTAATCAATAACCATGGAATAATCCACAATATCCCAAGACATCCAATTCCAACAAAAGTCATTCTCCAACCAAAAGCAAGATATAAATAAGCAATAAATGGAGCGGCCACTACAGAGCCTAAAGAAGCCCCAGCTCCAAAAATTCCTTGAGCAATGGCGCGCTCTTTTGATGGGAACCATTCTGCATTACTTTTAGTTGCCCCTGGCCAATTGCCCGCTTCACTAAAACCAAGCATGGCTCTAAATATATTAAATGAAAAAAGGGATCTTGCGAAAGCATGCAATGCAATAGATACACTCCAAGCACTTATTGAAATCACCATCCCAATTCTTGTTCCAATGGCATCCATCATTTTACCTGTCACCATTTGACCTATTGCATAAGTGATCATAAAGAATGTAGTGATAAGTGCCAATGCATTTTTATTATCTGCATCTGCAATCCCAAATTCTTTATAAATATAGGGCCACATAATATTGATGGCACTACGATCTATATAATTGATAATAGTAGCAAGACCAATCAATCCAATGATCCACCATCTAAGCCCTTTAAGTTGAAATGCCATTTGCAAATAAATTAATTATGATGTAGGGAAATCAGCGCCTTCTGTCACTTCTGCCCAGGTATCAAAATCATGTTTTAACTCGTCCAACTTAATTCTTGCTCCTTTTAATGCACCCACTCCTAATAATAAACGTAATGGTGGATTTTCAGCTTCAACAACTTGTATCATTGCTTTTGCAGCCCTAACCGGATCGCCCGGTTGGTTCCCACTGTATCCACGAATATCTCCTTGATTTTTCCCTGCAGTCTCTGCATAGTCTGCAATCACAATTTTACTATCATTAGCCGAACGGCCTGCCCAGTCTGTTCTAAACCCACTAGGAGCTACGATAGTGACTTTAATGCCTAAAGGTGCTACCTCTTTACTTAATGCCTCACTTAAACCGTCTACCGCATATTTAGTGGCATTATAAAAACCTATTCCAGGGAAAGAACGCAATCCACCAATAGAAGCGATATTTAAAATATGACCACTTCTTTGTTTTCTCATCTGAGGCAACACTGCTTGGGTCATATGCGCTAAACCAAATACATTGATTTCAAACATTTGACGAACTTGAGCATCTTCACTTTCTTCTACAGCGCCAAAATAGCCTATACCCGCATTGTTAACCAATACATCTATCTGCCCAAATTTCGATATGGTTGCTGCTACAGCTTCTTTTATCTGATCTGCTATTGTTACATCTAACTTTACCACTAAAGAAGTTTCAGGATAATTAGCCACAATGTCTTGCACATCATTGGTATTGCGTGCAGCAACAACCACATTATATCCTTTTGCTAAGGCCTCTACCGCTAAGTAACGCCCGAATCCTGTTGAACAACCCGTTATAAACCATACTTTTTGCATAAAAATTATATTTTAAATGTGGTATTAAAGATATGGGCTTATTAAAGAAAAAGCAAATGAAAAGGGCCCTTATTACTAAGGGCCCTTTTTTCGTATTTTATACCAACTTTAAACGCTTATTGCTTTGTTGCAGTAGCAGCATTCAAAAGTCCAGTTACATCAAAGTATTCGTCCGCATCAACAATTTTATGATCTTTATTGAATTTGTACACCGCATAAAACTTTTGATTAAATTTTACACCGTTTACCGCAGATTCAGACTGCCATCTTACATAAGTTCTTACACTTCCATCTGCTTTCATAGTTGCTGTATCTAATCCTGGTAAAACAACTTCAACTACTGGATTAAAATTCTTAATTATTTTATGGAAATTTGCAAGTCTTTCTAACATTGCTTCCTTACCTATTGCTACTGTATCATTGATACTAGGACTATGGAATTTAATAGTGTCAGCAATATAGGTTGCAAATTCAGCTAAGTCATTTTTAGCAAAAGCTTTAAAGCCTGCTTCTACCACTTTTGAATTTTCTTTGAATTCAGCCATCATTGCATCATCTGTTCCAGTTTTAGTTGTTGCTTCTGGATTTGTACAAGCAAATAAAGTTGTAGCAAGCATTGCTACTAAAATTGTTTTTTTCATAGATTTATTTTTTATTTAGCATCATAAATTACTT
>CAINOI010000019.1 GCA_903851465.1 uncultured Bacteroidota bacterium | reverse complement strand
CTTTTAACAATCCTTTTGTTTGCAGCTTTTTCAAGCATGCATGCACAAGGCATCTTTACTTCTTATTCTTTTAATGTAGAGCCTAAAGATCAAGCTACTGTATTACAACTGTACAAAGATTATTTTGCTAAAAAAGAAAATTTAATGAAGGGGGTAACTATTGCTTTATATGAAAATCATTTTAAAGCAAAAGATATTGCAACACATGAATTAGTTGCTACAGGCACTCCAGAGGCAATGGGTGCGGCTTATGATGGAAAAAGTTCTGATGCTTGGTCTTTATTTCAATCTGAACTATCAAAATATTGTAAAAACGTTAGGGCAGCAGAAGGAAAAAGATTTTCAGCCTTTGGTGATACAAGTAGCGTGATTTATCCAATTCAAGACGTTTACTTTCTTAACGTAAAAGATCAAGCTCAATACAAAGAAAAGTTTGATGCTTTCTGGAGTAAAAATACACCAGCAAATACAAGAGTTTCACTTGGGAGTGTAACAACACTTAATGAGGAAAAAACAACACATTACGTTGTAAGAAGTTACAAGAATTTTACAACTAAGTTTAAAGATGAAGCAGTTAATGGTAAAGCAACTGCAGAATTCACTAATTCAGTGAAAGATATAAGAACTTTCAATTCATCTACAACAAGAGTTTTATTAGGAAGATGGTAATTTAATAAAATAAAAACATAAAAAACCCCATCCGTGTAAAGGATGGGGTTTTTTATAATGTCTTCTACCCGATATCTCTATTTTAAAACAATTTACTTACCACTATTGACTACAATATTTTTTGTAACCATAGGGTGTTTGTTTGGTGCATTTACAGCATTTAAAACATTAAAACTCCAATCCAATTGATTGATCTTCTCTTTGGTTCTAAAATGCAAGGTCATTGTTGATTTTCCTTCGATTTCAATCATATCTGAACTTTCGATTAAACTATAAGGACTTTGATTTTGTAGGATAAAATTACAAGAAGATACATTTTCTACTTCTACAGATAAGACCAAAGATTTTGGTTCGTAAAACGCTTTTTTAATGACTAAGCATTCATTGATTAATGGAATTAATAAACTATCACGACCAATTAATGTATTGTCAAAGTGAACGACAGTTCTACGATCAAACAAGGCTGATTTAATACTTTCTTGTGATCTGTCTTTAGAAAAAACTAAAGTGATAGGACGATGACCCTTTGGTCCATTTTTATAATCCCAATCAATTAAACCATGCACATCACTCGTACCCATAAGGGTTAAGTTTTTATCATAGGCTATTTGTAAAGCTTCAGTAGAATAAGTATGTGTATTCACCACTTCAATACCATGGATGTAATTGCTATCCATCAATTGCTTATTGGCTTCGTATAAAAAACTAATATTATCATTTTTAGGGGTCTCATAAGAATGATTCCAAAACACAAAAGCTTTTTGACGATTTGCTTCTCTGTAAGCATCTTTAAAATCAGTTACAATTAATTTATTTGGGTCCTCTATGAAGATGGCATTGCTATGACCTGGAGGCATTGCTCTTGTTATTTCAGAACCCTTTACTATAATCAAATCATGGTCTTTAGCTTCTTTTAACGCAATTTGATAAGATCTATTTCTATCCTTGTGTGGAATATCTCCTAAATGTGGCTGATATTCAATATGCTCTGTAAGTGAAATGGCGTCTAGGTTGTCCATTAAAGACTCACGAACACGAATACTTGGCCAAACATCTCCGTCGGAAAAAACCGTATGCTGATGAAAATCACATTTCAAAGTTTTGTAGCCTAGTATATTTGGAAAATCCATACTCGTACCCAAAGCATGGGTATGGTCAGATTTTTGAGCAGTCACTGCCACACCAATTGTACAACAAAGTACAATTAGTAAAAATTGTTTTTTCATAAATATTATTTTTTAATCTTCGAAGTCTTCGAAATCATCTTCTTCTTCAAACAAAGCATCGAACTCTTCTGATTTCTCTTCACTTAACTCTTCGATGATATCAAAAATTTCATCAGTCAATTTTTTCCACTGAAATGTTTCCACATCTTCGTGAATTAAAATTAATACACAAGATTCCGTTTTCATAATTGGCTCTACTAATAAAACTTGATCACCATCAAATTCATTGATAAGGTATTGCTTATCTAGGCTTAATTCATTGAATACTGGCATAATATATATTTTTAATTAGCTACAAATTACCACTTTCATTTTGTGAAAAGACTTTTTTTAAATCGATTTAGTATTAACTTATTGTAAAGGTTTTTTTTAAAACAATTTATTAGACATTCAATTTTAATTTGTTGTTTAATTAGTACATTTAATTATGAAAAATAATATAGCTACATTTTTGTTATTTCTACTTGTGAATCAAGTCATTGGACAGGTCTATACCCCACAAAATGCGCATTCACACAATGATTATGCGCAACAAAAACTATTTCATTTAGCGTATAACGAAGGCTTTGGATCCATGGAAGCCGATATTCATTTAGTAAATCGCGCGCTATTAGTAGGTCATGATACAAAAGACTTAAAAGCAACCAATACTTTAGAAAATCTATACCTTAAACCCTTAGTTGCTTATAATCAACCAGATAGAAAATTGCAATTGTTAATTGATATTAAGACGGATGCGAAAACAACACTTGATCAATTGGTGGTTTTGCTTGGTAACTATCCAAGCATCACCAACAACAAAAACATAAAAATTGTTATATCGGGCAATGCTGTAGCTCCAGCATTATTTGATAGTTATCCAAATTATATCTGGTTTGATGGAAGGCTTTCTGTTCAATATTCTCAAAATCAATTAGCTCGTGTTGCATTAATTAGCGAAGACTATTATAAAGTCATTAGCTATAAGCCAAAATGGCCTCTAGATAGTGTAACCCAAGAAAAGGCTAAAAGCTTTATCGGTAAAGTACATCAATTAAATAAGCCAGTTCGCCTTTGGGCAAGTCCAGATAATCCAGCTGCTTGGGAACAATTTATGCAATGGGGGGTAGACTATATCAATACGGATAAAATTAATGAGTTGGCGGATTTTATCGTACAAAGAAATGCGAGCTTACATGAACTGCCATACAATAGAATCATTCAATCTGCTGGTACAGTTGTAAGGTATGGTAAGCCAGACCTCGAAAATCATGCAATGGATATTGCCAATTTAACTGATCCTAATTTAGTCGTTGTTCAGGAACGTTATGGATTTTTTGTGCTAGATATCCAACAAAAAAAGGTAGTAGATCATTTTAGATTTAGAGAACAACCAACCTATAGTAAATTGATGACAGTCTATTCAGGCATTACTACAACTGTGATTAATGGAAAAGAATATATTTTATTTTCTGCTTCAGGTGGAGACAAGTCTGCTATCATGATGATTGAATGGGATAAGGGTATCAAAAAAATTGAATCTATAGCGATTGAAAAAATAGCACCTGCATCTAATGCTTTACCAAATCAAATAGTGGTTTCAAAAGAAGGCAACGAACATTTTATTTATACGGTACTCAATGGAAACAATGAAATTGTAAAATTCAATTTTTCAACTAAACAACTTGTTTGGAAAAACGCAACAGGTGTTGCACCATTTGGTTTAACCATCGCGAATAAAAAAGTCTTTGTGACCAATTGGGCTGGCACGACCGTAAAAGACACTACTAAATCTACAGCAGGTGTACCTTGGGGATTGGCTTATACGGATGCCCTGACTGGAGCGACCAATAATGGAACGGTTTCTGTTTTTTCAATGGACGGAAAATTGATTAAAGAAATTAAAGTTGGACTACATCCCAACGCAATTATTACTGCGCCTAACAATCAATTAGTTTATGTGGCCAATGGATCAAGTGATGAGATTTCTGTTATTAATACACAAGAAAATAAATTAATAAAAAATATTCCAGTAGGTATTCTTGGACAAGACTTGCAAGGAAGCACACCCAATGCTTTGTTGATTTCTAAAGACGGCAAAAAATTATTTGTTGCGAACGGATTAGACAATGCAGTGCTTGTGTATGATTTAATAAAAAATAAATCGGAGGGCTTAATTCCAACAGAAGCATATCCTTCTGGTTTATTCATAAAAAATAATCAACTAATTGTAGCCAATTTAGAATCGGATGGGGCGAATGTTATTGATAGTACAAAAAAAGCAAGATCGATTCACCAAGAATTAGCCTCAGTAAGCATCATACCAATGCCTACCCAAGCACAATTAAATGAGTATACGACGCAGGTTAAAAGACAAAACTTATTGCATAAAGTGGCGCAATGGACACTGCCTGCAAGAACAAATACAAAACCAGTGGCTGTTCCAGAACGTTTAGGCGAACCATCCGTATTCAAACATGTAGTTTATATCATCAAAGAAAATAAAACCTATGATCAAGTGTTGGGAGATGTGCCAGGAGCGAATGGGGATAGTAGTTTAACTGTTTTTGGAAAAAGAATTACACCAAATATGCATGCATTGACCAAACAATTTGGATTGATGGATAATTATTACGCATCAGGAAAATCTTCGGCAGAAGGACATCAATGGACAGATGCTGGAATGGTTTCTGATTATGTTGAAAAAAATATTCGTGCATGGTTTAGAAGCTATCCACATAGACAAGAAGACGCCATGGTGTACAATAAGGCTGGCTTTATTTGGAACCATGCTTTAAGTTTTGGTAAGACTGTTAAAGTCTATGGAGAAGCTTGTGAAACAAATTATGATCGAAAATTAAAATGGGCAGATTTGTATAAGCAATATACAAGTGGTATCGCACCTAACTGGGTCAATACAACAACGATTGATAATTTAAATCCAATCATACATCCCACATTTCCAGACTGTGATAATATTGCTTTTAGTGACCAACATAGAGCCGATCTTTTTTTACAAGACTGGGAAGCTATGGAACAAAAAGACAGCCTTCCAAATTTAATGGTGCTTTCTTTACCCAATGACCACTCTGCAGGTACATCACCCGATTTCCCAACACCGAATGCGATGGTAGCAGACAATGATTTAGCACTTGGAAGAATCATTGAAAAAATTAGCAAAAGTAAATCTTGGGAAAACACTGTTGTATTTGTGACACAAGACGATTCTCAAGGAGGATGGGATCATGTCTCTGCCTACAGAACAGTGGGATTGGTTGCAAGTGCTTATTCTAAAAATACCACAGTACATACTAAATACAATCAAGTATCTATGTTACGTACTATTGAGCAAATATTGGGATTGCCTCCAATGAATACTATGGACGCAACTAGTAGATTAATGACAGATTGTTTTACAGATAAGAAAACGAATGAAAATTTTACCGCCCTGCCTTCCAATATTGCATTGAATGAAATGAATCAACCAATCAAAAAATTAACAGGCCTAGCTAAAAAAATGGCATTGCAATCTCAATTTGAAGTCTTTAATGAGGTAGATGGCGGAAAGGACGATACCATGAATAAAATCATTTGGTTTTATGCCAAAGGAAATTTACCCTATCCAACAATTAATAAGTAAACATAAAAAATCCCATCAATTAAAACCGATGGGATTTTTTTATTCAATTATCTATAGTAATTAGAAGCGTTTTTTAAAATTGCGGTTGTTGTTATTTCTTCCTCCACCACCACCGCCACCTGTATTAGGTCTATTGCGGTTGTTCTGCCAACGACCACCAGCTGGACGGTAATCTTCGCGTTCAAAGTTTTGATTGCGGTGTTTGATATATGGTGTGTTGCTAAATTCTAATTCACCACCAGTGATGGCATTTAATTCACTACGAATTGCATCGTCTTGCACCAATTCTTTATGCCAGTTGCTGTAAGCTAGTTTCATGTAATGCGCAATGGTGTGTGCAAAACCAGTTTTCTTTTCTGGATCTTGTTCCGCCATCGCTTTGTCAATCACCAATTCCAAATTCTTCCCAAGGTGCGCATATTTGATTTTGCGTTGAGGGTAAGGCAAAGGGTCTGGCTTTTGCTTGTAAGTTTCTTTAGTTGGGATGGGATAAGGGCTTTCCACATCTAATTTGAATCCACTCATAAAAAATAAGTGATCCCATAACTTATGTCTATAGTCTTCGACGTTCTTCAATTGTGGGTTTAGGAATCCCATCAACTCAATTACGACTTTGGCTTGTTCTAATCTTTTTGCGCTATCCTCAATGGTTAATAGATGATCCACCATCCTCTGAACGTGACGGCCATACTCTCTCATCCCCATGATGCTTCTTGCTGTATTGTACTCCATGTATATATTACTTCAACGAGTAACAAATGTAAGGTTTTTTACGGTTTATTTTTTACTTATCTTCGTAGCATGGAGCAACTATTAAAGCAAATAGAAGACATCAAAAAGGAAATTAGTACCGCAGAAGCAGCCAATGCAGCCGCTTTAGAGGAGTTTAGAATTAAATACTTGGGAACCAAGGGTTTGGTAAAACAAATCATGGGTGAAATGAAGAATGTACCCAACGATCAAAAAAAGGAATTTGGGCAAATTTTGAATGCATTTAAAATAGTAGCCGAAGAAAAATTCGAAGCATTACAAGCAGGACTAGGAGATAGTGCAGAGACAGATACAGGCATGGACTTTAGTTTACCAGGTGACCCAACACCAGTTGGCACAAGACATCCACTGAACTTGGTGCGCAATCAAATGGTCTCCATTTTTAAAAGATTAGGATTTGCTGTTGCAGAAGGACCAGAGATCGAAGATGATTGGCACAATTTTGGCGCCATGAATTTACCAGAAGATCATCCTGCACGTGATATGCAAGACACTTTTTATGTAGAAGAAAAAACCGCAGACCATTCTGCATGGTTATTAAGAACACATACATCAAGTACACAAGCACGTGTAATGGAATCACAGAAACCTCCTATTCGTGTAATCTGTCCGGGACGCGTGTATAGGAATGAAACCATTTCTGCAAGAGCGCATTGCTTTTTTCATCAAGTAGAGGGATTGTATATCGATGAAAATGTAAGCTTTGCAGATTTAAAACAAACGCTTTATTTTTTCGTACAAGAAATGTTTGGCAAAGAAGTGAAAGTGCGTTTTCGCCCAAGTTATTTTCCATTTACAGAACCAAGTGCCGAAATGGATATCAGTTGTCAAATTTGTGCAGGCAAGGGATGTAATATTTGTAAGCACACAGGTTGGGTAGAAATTTTAGGATCTGGTATGGTGCATCCAAAAGTGTTAGAGAATTTTGGCATCGATCCTGAAAAGTATACTGGCTTTGCGTTTGGAATGGGTGTCGAAAGAATTGCACAATTAAAATACCAAGTCAACGACTTGCGTTTATATTCACAAAACGATGTTAGGTTCTTACAACAATTTAAAAGTGTATAGGGACACCGAGCTTTAATATCTATGTTACACAACACCAAGGGTATTGTTTTACGCGTGACCAAATACGGCGATACAAGTGTCATCGCTTCTATCTATACAGAACTTTTTGGATTACAACAATACATTGTAAAAGGTGTTCGAACCATTAGTAAAAAAGGCGCAAGCAAGGGTGTGTTTTATCAACCCGGTGCTATCTTGCAAATGGAGGCCTATAATTACCCAATGAAGAGCATGCAGATGATTAAGGAGGTGAACTGGTCCTACGTCTATCAAAATGTGTATTCGGATGTATTGCGCAATGCAGTGGCTACTTATATTGTAGAGATCTTACAACAAACATTGGAACCAGAACCACATCCTGAATTATTTTATTTAATCGAGGATACATTTAAACAATTGGACAAGGGAGGTCCAGGTTTAGTGAGTAATCTGCCTATTTATTTTTTAATTCACTTAAGTCAAACATTGGGTTTTGGATTACAAGGCGTGTATTCATTAGATACACCCATTCTAGATGTGCACGAGGGTAATTTTGTAGCAAATAAACCCCTCCATCCCTACTTCTTAGAAGGATTAGAGGCGCAAACCGCATCTACCTTTTTAAGCCTGCAATTATACAATGAATTGGAAATGATTCACTTAAATGGAGCACAAAGAAAAAAAATATTGGAACTGTTTCAGCTCTCTTTAAGCTGGCACTATAAAAAATTTAGTGAGATTAAATCGCTGCCTATTTTACAAGCAGTGTTGCATTAGTCATATTTATTCTACTGTTTCTAATTTGTTAATCAAATCTTAATGTTTATTTAGATGATTGATTTTAAAATTATTAGACCTTCACGGCCTCGAATTTTAAATCAAACTACAATTAAATGAAAAACATTTCACTTAAAACTACTTGTGGGTTTATTAAAACAAGTTTGTTTTTTACAATCGTTTTATTAACGTTTACTGCAAATAGTTTTGCAAATAATGTTAATGAAACAATTATTTTAAAATCGCAAGATAGAACTGTTAAAGGTCAGGTAACTGATGGCAATAGCAAAGTAGCCATTGTAGGTGCTATTGTTGCTATTAAAGGAACAATGACTAAAACAATAACCGATTCAAAGGGTAATTTTAGTATTAATGTAACTGACAATAATTCCATCCTATTGATCTCCTCAATAGGATATACAAGCAAAGAGGTTGCGGTAACAGGGAGTGATATAATGAATATTAGTTTAGAGTCTGTATCAAATGATCTATCTCAAGTAGTAGTGGTAGGTTATGGTACTCAAAATAAGAAAGACGTAACAGGTTCAGTAAAAAACCTAAAAGCAGAAAGTTTTAACAGAGGTATTATCAATGCACCACAACAATTATTACAAGGTAAGGTTGCTGGTGTAAATGTAACATCTGCTAGTGGTGAGCCAGGTGCAATATTGGGTATTACTGTTCGTGGACCTGGAGGACTAAGAACAGGAAGTACACCTTTATTTGTAGTAGATGGTCTTCCTTTGGATAACTCAAGTACTGGTGGTGGAGACCCATTAAATTTTTTAAATGCACAAGATATTGAATCAATTGATGTTTTAAAAGATGCATCTGCAACAGCTATTTATGGTGCGCGTGGTGCAAATGGTGTTATACTTATTACAACAAAAAGAGGTAAAGCAGGGGTATCTAATATTAATTATAGTAGTTCAATTGGTATTTCAAACCTTACCAATCCATTACCGGTCTATTCTGCAAGTGAATTTAGAACTGAAGTTGCGAAGTTAGGTGTTGCAATTGATGAAAAAAATGGCAATACAGATTGGCAAAAAGTAATTACAAGAACTGCATATACTCAAAATCACAACCTAACCATGACTGGTGGTGCTGATAAAATGACTTATTATGCTTCATTTGGAATGCAAAAACAAGAAGGTATTATTAAGACTAATAATTTAGATAGATACTCTGGTCGTTTCAATGCGACTCAAAAATTCTTAAATGACAAATTAGTCGTAGACGCGAATTTAAGTTTTAACAGCACAAAAAATATTCGTCCTAGTATTGGTGGTGCAATTGGTGATGCAATTTCAAATAACCCGACATATCCTGCTTATGATGCAAAAGGAGAAATCGCAATCTATCAAAACATCAGCAATCCTTTATTAACCTTTAAGTTAGATAAAGATGTAACTGTAATCAATAGAGTGATTGGAAATATTTCACCTTCATTAACACTTGCTAAAGGGTTGGTCTATAAATTGAATATTGGTATTGATAATTCAACAGCTACAAGAGACTTTCAAAATTTACCAAATGCGGTTCCTTTAAGAGACGGTCGTTTTGTGACTAATAATAATATTAATCAAAACACATTGGTTGAGAACTATTTAACTTATAACACAAATAGAGGCAATCATACTATTGCTGCATTAGCTGGTCATTCATACCAAAAAATATTCTTACAAGGTAGATCATGGAGCATCAATAAATTTCCTATTACGCCAGTAGAACCTATTTACAATCCAGGTCTTGGACAAGAGCTAACTTTAGCAAACAATAAGCCAAGTGGTTATGCAATTGAAAACGAATTACAATCATTTTTTTCACGTGTTAACTATTCATTTAAGAATAAATATTTAGCCACTGTAAACTTCCGTATGGATGGTTCTTCAAAATTTGGAGAAAATAATAAATATGGTATATTCCCATCCTTCTCATTAGGTTGGAAATTAACTGAGGAAGCATTTCTTAAAAACGGACCTTTCAGTAACTTAAAGTTACGTGCAGGATGGGGCCAAACAGGTAACCAAGAAATTCCTTCAAAAATCACACAAGCTTTGTTTACCTCTACAGTAGGATCTACAACAAGTTATCCTCTAACTGAAACAGGAGCATATCCAGCTGGTACTACTTTTTCTAGATTAGCAAATCCAGACATTCAGTGGGAGGTATCAACACAAACAGATATTGGTTTAGATTTTGGATTAATGAATGGAAGATTAACTGGTACATTAGATTATTTTACTAAAAAGTCAAATAATATTTTATTGGAAGTAATTCCGGCAGATCCTATTCAACCAGCAGCAACTACTTGGTCTAATATCGAAGATATGGAAATTGATAACAGTGGTTTTGAATTAGAATTGGATTACAAGTTAAAAACAAGCGGAAGTTTTAATTACAGCATTGGTGGTAATATTACCATGTTGAAAAATAAAGTAACTAACTCTCCTTATTCAGTTATTCAATCAGGTGGAGCTAGTGGTTCTGGATTAACTTCTGCTACTATCAATGGATACGTGAATAATCAGCCAATAGGAACTTTCTTTTTGAAAGAATGGACAGGTATTGATGCAAATGGATTAAGTACTTATAGAGATACCGATGGTGATGGTATTGTTTCAGATAAAGATCGTATTGCAGCTGGAACAGCTTTACCTAATATCTTGTATAATTTTTATGGAAATATGTCCTACAAAGGATTTGATATGGTAATCAACTTTAATGGTATTTCAGGAAATAAAATTTATGATAATACAGCCAACTCAAATTTTTATAAAAATAAGTTAGCTAAAAATGTCAATACAACTCCTGCAGCTATTTTAGAGAAAAACGAATCAGTGAACAATGCTGCACCAGTTAGTACACGTTATTTAAAGGATGGTGCCTTTTTAAGATTAAACAACTTAGCATTGGGCTATTCTTTGAGTCCTGAATCAATAGGTGTAAAAAAATGGGTGAATGCAATTCGTTTTTCTTTAACAGGACAAAATTTATTCTTGTCTACAAAGTATGATGGATATGACCCAGAAGTGAATATTGACAATTCAATCAACGGAGTATCTTCCTATGGTATCGATTATTTAAGCTATCCAAAAGCTAAGACATTTATTTTTGGATTAAATATTACATTCTAAACACATAATATATGAAACAAAAATTATTAATACGTTTTGCATTATTAGGAATTATTTTCCTAACAGGATGTACAAAATTAGAAGAAGTTGTATTAGATGAATCTTCAATCACAGGCCTAACAGAAAAGCAAATTGCTGATGGTATCATTGCACCTGTGTATGCTGGATTGCCAAGTTTATTTCAACATACAACGTATTTCGCTTTACAAGAAATTTCAACAGACGAGGCTATATTGCCGTACAGAGGTGGAACAGATTGGGGTGATAACGGAATCTATTTGTCATTGCACCGTCATGAAACCATGAGCACCGATCCAAATGTTAGAAACACATGGACGATATTAACTTTAAGTATTTCACGTGCAGTAACTGCCATCAACTCTTTAAAAACAAATAAGGATGCAAGTGCTAAAGTTTATTTAGCAGAAGCAACAGGTATGTTGGCTTATTACAATTTAGTTATGCTTGACTTATTTGGAATTGTATTTGTAAAGGATGATTTAGGTGCTGCTTCAAAAGTTTTACGTGGAACTGAAGCAGTTGATTATATCAAGAAATCATTATTAGAAGCAGAGCCTAATTTAGAAACTGTTTCTGGACCAGGAAGATTAACTAAGGCCGGTGCTTGGGGATTATTGGCAAGATTGCATTTAAATGCAGCTGTGTATCGTGATCGTTATGCAACCACTTTCTCATTTACACCAGAAGACATGGATAAAGTGAATGAGTATACAACTAAAATAATTACTAGTAACCAATTTGCTTTTGCAACTGATTATTGGACCATCTTTAATGATGAAAATCATACTAATAAAGAATTGGTGTTTGCAGTTGACCAACGTGCGAATTTAAATGGTCATAATAGATTGTCTTACTTTACTTTATCTGGAGATCAGTTTCCTTTACCTGCATATGTAGGAGCTAACGGAACAGATGGTCCTGGAATTACGCCAGATTTTTATAGAACTTGGGTAACGGCATACGGTTCAGTAGATCCTGCACAAGCTGATCCAAGATTTTACAAAAAGAATATGAATCCAACTATCAATGGAACAGATACCTGTATTGATGCTGCATCATTTAGATATGATCGTGGAATTTTAAGAGGACAACAATATGGTTTATTGCGTGTAAATGGTGTATTCTTAAAATGTCCAGATGGCCGTTTAAGAATTGGAAAATTATTCAATGTAACAAGAAGCAAGCCAAATTTACCAGTAAACTTTACAGAACAAATTGATTTTACAACAGCTGGAAGTGACTATAGTACTGGGTTTAGAGCATTGAAATTTGAGTTCAGTAAGGGTTCAGTTAGCGGAAGAAACTTTGGAGAAGTAGATATACCTATTGTTAGATTAGCGGATGTGTACTTGATGCGTGCAGAAGCTAAATTACGTAAGAATGACGCTGTTGGTGCCTTGACTGATGTAAATTTGGTAAGAACAAGCCGTACTGCAAATATCACAGGTTCTCCTTTAAGCAGTCTTAATTTAGATGTATTATTCCGCGAAAGAGGCTTTGAATTATATTGGGAAATGCATAGAAGAACAGATATGGTTCGTTTTGGTAAGTATGAAGGTGCTTGGACAGAAAAAACAAACACAGATAAAAACAAAAGAATCTTCCCTATTCCTCAAACAGCGATTGATGGTTCATCTAACCTTCCAGGTTATTTAAAACAAAATCAAGGATACTAAGACCTTTTTAATATTATTTAATAAAAATGCCCTCATTACTAATGAGGGCATTTTTATTAGGTTATAAATCGCTGCCTATTTAACAAGCAGTGTTGCATTAAAATCATTAATCAAAACCACACCAGGCTTTTTACCTTTTTCAAAACTTCCTAAATGCTTATCCATTTGTAAAGCTTGTGCACCATTGATGGTAGCCCAGCCCAGCATTTCGGCTAAAGGAATTTGCGGTTGATGTTGTTGAATTGTTTTCAATTCATCCAATACATTAAGGCTCCAATTACTTGCATAGCTATCGGTACCAATCACCAGCTTCGCTTTTTCGGAACGGAGTAGTTCAATCGGTGGCATGGTTTGTTCAATGTATTGATTTGCATTTGGACATAAACACCAAAAGGCATTGTTCATTGCAGCATGCACTGCTTGTATATCTTCGGCGGATGTAAAACTATTATGCACTAAAATGCCATGATGTGCTTTTTTGAAAATTGGTAAGACAGATTGCAAAGAACTTAATCCAGTGGCTTCAAAGAAATCTAAATTCACTTTTGTTCTTTCATACATCCCTAAAAAACTCCCCGTCTTGGTTTTGAAAAAATCATTCTCGTCTAGCGTTTCTTGATTGTGCAAACTAATGGTGTGGATGCCAAAATGTGCACTTAATAAATTCCATAAATCATTTGTAACCGAATAAGGTGCATGTGGTACTAGTGAAGCACGCACACAGTTTTCTTGAAATTGTTTTTGAATTTCTAGTCCTGCTAATATTTTATCCGCTGCACGTGTTGGATCTAAATCATATAATTCTACAAAACTGTAATAAGCTAAGTTGTGTTTAGCTTTTTGTGTTAAAGTATCTAATGTGTTGGAGATATCTCCCACCGCAACAATCCCATTCGCCATCATTTCTGCTTCGGCTGATACAATAGCTTCTTGAATCGCTTCTGGTTCCACTTGACGCAATGCCACAATCTGTTTTACAAATTCTTGCAATCCAGTATGCGCAGGAATCATTCCTTTCATGTGCGATAATTCCAAATGACAATGTGCATTCACAAATCCTGGACTTAAAATGCCTTCCATTTGTTGAATATCATCACCAGCTTCGGATAATGGCACAATCCCTTCTACCGTCCCATCTGCTTTGGTGATTAAAACCTGGTCGGCACCATCTACCAATTGAGTCCCTGTAAAAACTTGTGTTGCCTGAAATTTTTGATACATATATATAAGTATGGGGCAAAATTAAGACTATTCACATCCATTATGATGCCAAATAGACCTTTTAAGGCAATTTTGCCTGTTTTTGTATAAACATCTAATTTTATAACTAATTGATAATCAGTAAGTATTTTATATCATGTATTTTATGATACAAAAATATCATTGATAATCAATTATTTACAAAGGTGTCCTTAAAAATATCCTTCAAAAAGCACTGAAAAGCCAAAATCCCTTCTTAACTTTGCCCTCCCTTATAAAAGGGGATAATTTATGGCTAGCGGGATAGCGCAGCCTCATTTAAACAAAAGATTATGAGTAAACTACATTTCACCACGAAGCACGCCAACGCGGCTACCGTTAAACATGGCTGGTACATTGTTGATGGTACTAATCAAACCGTAGGACGTATCGCTTCAAAAATCGCAGCTGTTCTACGTGGTAAGAACAAGGCTTATTACACTCCTCACGTTGATTGTGGAGATTATGTAATCATCATTAATGCAGAAAAAGTACAATTGACTGGAAACAAATTCCACGATAAAGTTTACTTAAACTATTCTGGTTACCCAGGTGGTAAGAAGGAAGAAGCTGCAGAAGATTTAATCAAGCGTCGTCCAGAAGTAATTATGGAAAGAGCGGTAAAAGGTATGTTACCTAAAAACCGTTTAGGTCGTAAGATGATCAAAAAATTATTTGTGTATGCTGGTGCGAACCATCCTCATGCTGCACAACAGCCTAAAGAATTTAAATTTTAATTAATTCCAAATCTAAATAAATGGAAAAGCAAACAAATGCAGTAGGTCGTCGTAAGGAAGCGGTAACACGCGTCTTCGTCAGCAAAGGTTCTGGAAAGATCACTGTGAATGACAAAGATTACAAAGCATACTTTCCTTTAGTATACTTACAAAATCAAGTAGAAGCGCCTTTAAAAGCAGCTGGTGTTGAAGGTAAATACGATATCGTAATTAACGCAACAGGTGGTGGTATGAAAGGTCAAGCAGAAGCAGCCAAATTAGGTATTGCTCGTGTATTGGTAGAGTTAAACCCTGAAGTTCGTCCAACGTTAAAAGCGGCTGGTCAATTGAAGCGTGATCCAAGAAGTGTTGAACGTAAGAAGTTCGGTCACAAGAAGGCACGTAGAAGCTTCCAATTTAGCAAGCGTTAATACAATCACATTAATTCATTATTACAATTTATACAAATGGAAAATAATACTTCACTTCAACAGCAACTTTTGGAAGCTGGCGTACACTTTGGTCACCTTAAAAAGAAGTGGAATCCAAAAATGTTACCTTACATTTTCGCTGAAAAGAAAGGTATTCACATCATTGACTTGAACAAAACTGTAGAACACTTACAAGAGACTGCTGCTGCTTTAAAGCAAATTGCTAAGAGCGGTAAAAAGATCATGTTTGTAGCTACAAAAAAGCAAGCAAAAGAAATCGTTAGCGAGTGTGCTAAGAAAGTAAACATGCCTTACGCTACAGAGCGTTGGTTAGGTGGTATGTTGACTAACTTCAACACAGTTCGAAAGAGCGTTAAGAAAATGCAAAGCATCGAGAAGATGTTGGGCGACGGAAGTGCTGAAAGCTTAACTAAAAAAGAGCGTTTAACATTAGGTCGTGATAAAGATAAAATGGAAAAAGTATTAGGTGGTATCGCTCAATTGGGTCGTTTACCAGCAGCTTTATTCTTAGTAGATATCGGACATGAGCATATCGCTTTAGCAGAAGCTAAGCGTTTAGGAATTCAAACTTTTGGAATGGTTGATACCAACTGTGATCCAAATAAAGTAGATTTTTCTATCCCTGCAAATGATGATGCTACAAAATCTATCGCAATCATTACGAACTATATCACTGCTGCTATCGCAGAAGGTTTGGCTGAGCGTCAAGCTTCTAAAGATGACGAAGGTGAAGTAGAAGAAGGTAACAACGAATTAGAAGCAAAGGCTAAGAGAATGGAAGCAGAAGCAAACGCAGAAGGCGGAAGAGCTAAGCGTGGTGCGGGTGCTGCTCCTTCAGCTCCAGGTGCTCCTAAGCGTCGTACGACGACTGGTTCTCGTGGTCCAGTAAGAAAATAATACATTATCCCAATTGGGTTATTGGTATCCGATGGGTACTAATGACCCAATTGTATTTTAATTTTAAAAAATATTTTTATGAGCGCAATAACTGCTGCAGAGATTAATAAATTACGTCAAGCTACAGGTGCTGGTATGATGGACTGTAGAAAAGCTTTGACAGAAACAACCGGAGATTTTGAAGCTGCGATTG
>CAINOI010000018.1 GCA_903851465.1 uncultured Bacteroidota bacterium | reverse complement strand
CTTCGAAAAGTACCACCCACTAGTAGGTAGTAGAGTAGGAGTGCTGTAGTAGTAGTACATAGTAGCAGGGATGGTCAAAAATATATTGTGACTACAATATATTGTAGTTTTATTTTTATAGTATCCTTACAATATTTATTTATTTTACCGAAATATTTAGATTATTAATTATTGTTGGAATGCTGCCCAACAATAAATAACAATATATTGTTAACAATATTTTGGGTGAGCGACGCTTTTTTTTGGTGATTTTTTTATTATTTTTTAATATTTTTATTAAATTTTTTTTTAGATATTGCTGAGTTTAAGCAATAATCTTCGAGCTTACTATGTCCTCTGAACAAACTTTTACAGGGAAAGACATCTTTAATTGCTGTTTCAAAACTAGTACTACGGATTCAAATAAACATATCTGTAACAGCTGTGCAACAGCTGTTAAGTGTGATATTGGGAAGAATGGCTATTCAAATCTGAAGACACATTTAAACATAAATCACGGAAATGATTGGAAAGATTGGTTAAAAGTTTTCAAAAGTGGTGGAAAAGGACCAATGGACAAATATTTTATTTGTACAAGTGACAAAGCCAAAAACATTTATGACTGGATCGAATGGATCGTGGATGACAACCTTCCTTTCAGTTTTTGCGAAAAGAAAAGTACGAGAGATAAAACTAAGCTTAAAAAAATATCAAAAAATACTCTCAAGAAGTATATGAGTCTCTTAGTTGAGGAGGTTAAAGCAATTATCAAATCTCAACTCCCTCCAAGTTTTGGTTTGATAATTGATGGATGGAGCGTTAATTCGGATCATTACAGCGGAATATTTGCGGTATTTTTCGATAAAAAGCAGCAAGAGGTAATCGAATTTATGCTAAGCTGTAATGTTGCCGAAGATTTTGATGAGGATACCGAATTTGATCCTGATCTCCCAGAATCATTAAAAAAATTCGGGTTTACTGCTGCAGATTGGTTCGATGTTATAGTTGATGTTTTGCAGATATTCGGAATAGAAGTTGACGTTGACAATTTCAAGACGATAATTGAATTCATCTCTGGAGACAATTGCTCTACAAACAGGAAACTCGCAAATGATGCAGGTCGTATAATATTCAATTCATTTTCAACGTTATCATTAATTTTGCTACAAATACAGAAGTTCCTCTTGTTGGTTGTGGCAATCACAAACTTCATCTAGACGTTCTTGAAGCTATGGGCAGAGAAGAGCGAAAAAATCGGAGGGGTGTAGTAACACAAGAAGCAGATGGATTTCAGCCCTTAATTCGAAAGATTGATCTTCTGATGGGAGAGTTAAAAACGCTGAAAAATGCTTCACTGTTGCGCGGCAAAACTGACAAATATCCCACGAGAAGAAATGATACTCGATGGGGAAGTATTCTACAAATGTTGCTCAAATGGTTTCAATTGCGTGAGGCTGTTAGTCAAATAGCAGTATGGCCACCATCAGTCGTAGAGAAGATTCCAACGGCAACTGAAAACCAAGCT
>CAINOI010000017.1 GCA_903851465.1 uncultured Bacteroidota bacterium | reverse complement strand
CTCTTTAATTTATCCTTTTGTTGATATGTAAAAATCTTTGCCAATGATGAATATACTTATTTACTATTTTATGGATGATGCATTAAAAAAGTCCACCCGAAAACGAGTGGACTTTAAAATTATAAGTTTCTACGAATAGAGATTAAATTATTTTAATCCTTTCTCGCTAGATACAGTTAGTTTCTTGCGTCCTTTCTTACGGCGACTTGCTAATACTTTACGACCATTAGCTGATTCCATACGCTTACGAAAACCATGAACTGATTTACGACGACGTTTATGAGGTTGGAATGTACGTTTCATAATATACTTTTTTTTGCGGGTTATTAGGATTATTCCTATCTGCCCTTGAGGTTTAATACTTTATATTCTAAATCCGTTCTTATAGCAGTCACCATACCACTACCTGTGAAAGGACGGCAAAAATAGGGTATTTTTTGAATTTTTAAGCTAAATCTGTGTGATTTGCCGCAATTTTTTGGCCAAAGAACAAACTACCCTGTTCTTCAAAGCTGGTTGGATTGTCTGTAGTGAAAAACTGAAGCTGTCCATTTTTACTACATTTTTGGTCTATTTCGGGGTGATTTTGCAAATAGGTAGCCAAACTCTTGGCAACGATATCCCCTTGTGTCACTAATTTGACATTGCCTGGTAAGAAGCTTTGGATCTTTTTTGCCATCAAAGGATAATGGGTACAGGCAAGCAATACAGTATCAATTTGGGGCGATTGCGTAAATAGTTGGTCGATATACAATTTCACAAAATAATCGGCACCTGGGCCCTCTTGTTGGCCATTCTCGATCAATGGTACCCACATAGGACAAGCTTGCTGAAAAACAGTTGCTTCTGGTGCAAATTTGGACAACTCAATGGGATAACTATCACTCTGAACCGTACCAGTTGTTCCTAAAATTCCTAAGTGATGCGATGAAGAGTAACTACCTAAGATTTCTGAACTAGGTCTTATCACACCTAATACTCTCTTATCAGGTGCCATATGGGGCAAATCCAATTGTTGGATATTTCTTAGTGCTTTAGCCGAAGCTGTATTACATGCTAAAATAACAAGACTACAACCTTGTTTAAAAAACCATTCAACTGCTTCTAATGTATAATGGTAAACGGTATCAAATGACCTTGTTCCATAGGGCGCCCTTGCATTATCACCTAAATAGAGATAATCATATTGAGGCAGTTGCTGCTTCAATTCTTTTAAGATGGTTAGACCACCATAACCGCTATCAAAAACGCCAATGGGTGCTTGCATAAAAATGAGGTTACCTGTTTTCGTAAAACTAATACACCCCGTTGTAAAACAACGAGGTGTATCAAATTATTTTTCTAAAAAATTATCCTTTTTTAGCTGGAGTCGCTGGCTTAGCAGCACCGCCACCTGTTGCAGCTTTGAAAGCTTCTTCGATGTCCTTAGGAACTGGAAGCTTTAATCTTAAAGCAACACGGATCGTTAAGTTATCAGCGATAGATGGTTGAGCGTAAGGAGACAAAGCGTCTGCCTTTAATACCAAATTGTATTTTTGCTCTGCAACTACTTCACTTAAAGCTTGTGCAATTTTTTGTCTGTAAGGTAACAATAAGCCTTCTTGCTTTTGCTCCATCATTTGTTGTTGGTACTGTTGCCAGTTGATCAACTTGTATTTTAAACGATTTAAATCGTCAGTTGCCATTTGTAAAGCCTTTGGTCTTTTAGACAAATCAGCAGAATCTCTTCTGTAGATACTATCTTTTACTTGGTAATCCTTTAAAGTGTAATTGTACTCGTCTTGTAAAGAATCCTTTGCATAAGAGTTTAATACTGTGTCTAATTTTTCTTGGATACCAGGGAATAAAGCGATTACGCTTTGGTCATCGAAATAACCAATTTTTGTTTGTGCAGTTGCACTGTTGCCGAAAGAACATGCCACTAACAAGATGGCTGCAAATAAAACTTTCTTCATGTCTATTTTTGTTTGTTTGTTTAATTATTGATGACCCCTAATTCTTTTAAAATATCGTCGCTTTTATCCAACTTAGGGTCTGCAAATATAATGGTAATTCCTTCACTTTTGTCTAAAATGAAGTCATACGAACGAGCGGTAGCCATTTTTTGGGCGGCATTATAGACCCTGTCTTGTATAGGCTTCACTAATTTTTGGCGTTCTTTGAACAAATCCCCCTCATAACCAAATCGCTTTTTTTGTAAATCGCGTAAAGCTTTCTCCTTCATAAACAGCTCATCTTCACGCTTTTTTCTCAAATCTTCGGACAACATAAATTGTTCTGCTTCATAATTCTTATACATCTTATCCAAGATCATTTGTTGCTCATCAATTTCTTGTTGCCACTGATCCCCCAAGGCTTTTAATTTCTTATCCGCTTCCTTGTATTCAGGAATCCTATCTAGAATATACTTGGTATTAATGACTGCATATTTAGATTGTGCTTGTGTCGTAAAAGATAAACTAAGCAGTACAACACCCAATAAAAACAATTTGTTATATTTCATAATACAGGTATTTATTTGTGGTAATGAATTGATATTATTCAGGTTCAAATCCTAACATAAAGGTAAATCTAGCCGCATCTTTCAATGCATTGCTTCCATCTAATCTGTCTAGACCAACGCCATAATCAAATCCAAGCAGACCAAACATCGGAAGGAAGAAACGCATACCCACACCTACTGATCTTCTTAGTTTAAATGGATTGTATTCTTTCATACTATACCAGCCATTGGCTGCTTCAAAAAAGCCCAATGCATAAATGGTACTGCTTGCTGCTAAACTTAAAGGATATCTAATTTCTACAGCATACTTATTAAAAATAGTGAACTTCTGTCTTGAAGATTGTTGATCAGGATTGATTTTTGGATTAGAGGATTCATATACAGGATAACCTCTTTGTGCAATGATATCATAACCTAATAATGCAAACTGATTGCTTAAACCAGCATCACCAACCTGGAATCTTTCAAATGGTGAAACAGTTAAGGATTGATTGTATCTTCCTAAGAAACCATATTTAGCCGCAAACTTCAACACAAATTGTTTGTTACGATCTTCACCTGCTGGTTTTCCTAATGGTACATACCATTCTCCGTTAAAACGCCATTTATGGTATTCTAATAATTCGTATGGATTTTTTTTAGTCGCAAAATTTGGATCAAACAAAGAATAAGGCGGTGTCAATTGACCACTTAATAAGAATGTAGAACCTGTTCTTGGAAACAAAGGTTGATCTATCGAAGTTCTTTGTAAAGCTATTCTAAGGTTTAAATTATTAACGATACCATTGTCAAAATTTGGAAGGTTAAATGGATCAATCGCATAGTTCTTTAAGGTATATCGCGTGTAATTTAATCCCATGCTTAAAGAGAAGAAGTCATCAGGCCAAGCCAATTGACGACCAAAAGAAACCGTTGCACCAGTAGTCGAAATATACCTAGAATCGGCAGCATTGGGATCAAATAATCCTGTTAGCTGATCAAAGGTTTGTCCGTATTTTGTATTGTAAACACTTACTGTTAAGCTATTACGTTTGATACCACCAAACCAAGGCTCGGTGAATGAGAAATTGGTAGATCTAAAGGCTTTACCATTACTTTGAAAACGGATACTCAATTTTTGACCATCCCCCATTGGCAATGGATCCCAAGCCTTCTTATTGAAAATATTTTTAGAAGAAAAATTATTAAAAGTCACACCCAAAGTTCCAGTCAATCCAATATAACCACCCCATCCAGCACTTAATTCTAATTGATCGCTTGATTTTTCTTCAACACCATAATTGATATCTACTGTTCCATCTTCTGGATTAGGGATTGGATCAATTTTAATTTTCTCTTGATCAAAATAATTTAATTGAGAAATCTCACGTTGAGAACGAATTAATAATGTACGGCTGAATTTATCACCTGGCACGGTTCTGATTTCTCGACGAACTACAAAGTCTTTCGTTTTTTCATTACCTGCAATACGAATGGTTTTGATAGTTGCTTGAGGACCTTCTTGAATTCTTACTTCGAAATCGATCGTGTCGTTGTACACAGCAGTCTCAATCGGGTTGATGCTAAAGAATAAATAACCATCATCTTGATATATCCCACTGATGTCGCCACCTTCTGCAGTAGGCGTCTTACCTAATTTATTAAAAAAGATTTCTCTGTTATAGATATCTCCTTTTTTAATATTCAATATACTTGTTAAAACAGAATCCGGATATTTTGTATTCCCTCTCCAACTAATATTACCAAAGAAATACTTGCGTCCTTCTTTGATTTGCATATCTATATTTAAATGTCCCACAGCATTGTGGTACACCGTATCTTTTTCAATTATAGCATCTCTAAAACCTAAAGAATTATAGTAGTTCAATAAATTATCCTTGCTCTCGTCATATTTTTTGATATCATACTTTGAGGAAGAGAATCCAATTCTTGCGTAAGGGTTTAAGATTTTTTTTGTTTTTGAAAAAGTCAAGAAGCCCCGTTCTTTTAAATATTGATCAAAAGTATATGGCGTAGTCTTTACAATGGCAGGCTTGTCATTCACCGGGAATAAGGTTAAGCGAGATTTTTCGTGTATCTCCTTTAAGCTTTTCTTTAATTTAGTTTCCTCAATTAAGTTGCCCCCAAAATTGATATTATTGATTCTAACTTTTGGTCCTTTGGATACGATAAAATCTAACACCAACTGATTTTTACGAACCGAATCTTTTGTTTCTTTAATACGAACACTCGCATCTTGAAAACCTTTTTCTGCATAGAATTTTTTAATGCCTTCGATTGCAGTAATACGCATATTATCGGTCACCACTCTATTAGGCGTCAATCCTGTTTTTCCTGAAAGTTCTTCTGTTTCTGATTTCTTAATCCCTGTAAAATTAAATCGTGATAATCTTGGTCTCTCCACTACATTGACTTCAACATCAATTTCATTTCCTTTTACATCTGTCAAATAAACACTAACATCACTAAAATAATTTTGATCCATTAATTTACGAATGGCTTTCGCAAAATTATCTCCTCCAGGCAAGGTCACTTCATCGCCCTCGTTAAGGGTGGACAAAGACAACAAAAGGTTTTCGTCAAAAAATTGATTTCCAACAACCTTAATAGAACGAATTTTGTACTTAGAAGGCGTTTTTTGGTTTAAGATACCCAGCAACTTAACATTGATCTGGCTAACTGAATCCTGCCCTTTTTGGTCTTGGGCAAAACTAGAGGTGGATAAGATAAGTAAGGATAGAATTCCTATAGTAAACTGGGTCAATTTCTGCATCTGCTGGTGGGGCTAAATATGTATAATTTATAAGAGGCGCAAATTACTCGTAATATTTCAAAGTCTTTGTTAAAAAGCCAAAAAAACACATTAATAATTTTATGTATTTAAGTTGATTTGAGCGCTTGTTTTACCAAATCGGCGTTCTCTGGACTGATAATCCAAGATGGCAACGATAAAAGCCTCCTTTCCAAACGCGGGCCAACGGGTTTCGGTAAAATAAAGCTCAGCGTAAGCCAATTGAAATAGTAGAAAATTGCTGATTCGGTATTCTCCGCTCGTTCTAATCATGAGCTCTGGGTCAGGGAACGCTTTGGTAGATAAGGATTGGACAAAATGCGCTTCGTCAATTTGAGTCAGGTCTAGGGCACCAGTCTTAACCTGTTCGGCTAGGGACTTTGCTGCCTGAATAATTTCCCAACGGCTACTATAACTTAATGCAATAACTAATTGTAAACCAGTATTTTGTGCAGTAATTGCACTTGCACTCGCTAAAGCTTGACGTGCTTCATCTGGCAATTGTTCCAAGTTACCAATAAAATGTAGCCTAATATTATTTTGATGCAAATCAGGTACTTCCTTACTGATTGTATCTACAAAAAGGGACATTAAACCCAGCACTTCGGCCTCTGGTCGATCCCAGTTTTCTGTACTAAATGCGTATAAAGTAAGGTATTGAATGCCTATTTCAGTCGCCGCTTCCACCACTTTGCGAACACTGATTACACCATGATAATGGCCATACAATCGATCCTGCCCCTGCTCCTCAGCCCACCTGCCATTTCCGTCCATAATAATGGCAATATGTTTTGGAAGCTTATTTAAATCCAAATTTTCCATGTTGTAAAAATAAGAAAATCAGTAGGTTATTTACGCTTAAATTTAAGTCTACTCAAGAACCCAGGCTTTTTTGAGCTAGCCTCCTTTTCCTTTAAGCTAGACAACTTTGATTTTTTGCCCGGCTTCGATTTTTCTTCCCCATAAATTTTAATCAAATTATAAGAGACGCCTGCTTTGATCGTAAAAAATTGATCTTTCCCTGATCTACTTCCTTGAAAATTATGTACGATTGGGGCGTTCCCGTCGGGCACTGAAGCAAATTTTTGGGTCTGAACCACAAAAGCCCCATCTGCTAAAAAGTCTAATTCGTCAGAGTTGACAAAGCGATACATGCCCTCAGCAAAAAAATTCCATCTTTGAGATAAATTGAATTTAAAGCCAAATTGAATTGGGAAATTGACAAAACCTTTTGTCTTTTTAACCTCAGGCATACTAGATGAGTCAACAAATAATGGCGTTACAGTAGAATAATTAATTTGTTTAATTCCATCCGAAGTAGGCAACATATATCCTACTCCAAAACCTAGATAAGGCGAAAATCGATACCCTTTATTGCCTGGCAAAAATCTTGTAAAATAAAATTCACCAAGTAAACTTATATCATGAAAATCACGCGAAAAACGCATACCCCTTCTTTTTTCGTAAATATTTGTTGAAAGTGTATCATTTGAACCAAGTTGTATTTTTTCATAATTAAACCTTACACCTGCATAATCATTGTATTGTTTTTTATAAAACAATCCACCAATATAATAATTGGATAAGATATCAGGAACAATATCACTGATAGAACCAGAACGACCTCCAAATACGCCAATCTCCCCTCTGTTTTCTATCAATTGCAAATGTTGCCCATTGACAAATTGAACAAAGCAGATAAAGCAGCAAAAAATATAAAATCGTTTTAACATGTTTAATTTCTTTTATCTAATCCCCAGGTCAATTTTGTCCTTAGGGTAGTCAAGTAACTATTTTCATTTAATCTAATAAACTGTACACAGAATGCTTCTTTCTTAACCGCAATCTGGATGCCAATAGGAACTATTTCTTTTCTTGAATCCAATCCACAAATTAATTCTTCAGCTCGTCCTTCAATTTCAAACGAAATAACCGAACTGTCTGGAACTACGACAGAACGCACATTTAAGTTATGTGCCGCCACTGGAGTAATTACAAAGCTAGATGATTCAGGAAATAATATAGGACCATTGCAACTCATGTTATAGCCAGTTGAACCAGTTGGTGTAGCAATGATTAAACCGTCTGCCCAATAAGAATTTAAAAATTCTCCATTTAAATAAGTATGAATCTTAATCATAGGAGAAGTGTCTCGTTTATGAATGGCAAATTCATTCAATGCAAATGGCATGCCCTCAAAAATTGGTAAACTGCTATCAATATGCAACAAAGTTCTTTTATCTATAACATAAGAACGATTTACCAATGCTTCCACCATGATAGAAAGTTCATCCTTAGAAATCGTTGCTAAAAAACCAAGTCGTCCATAATTAATGCCCAAAATTGGAATCAAAGTATCGCCCACTAAAGTAATGGCATCTAAAACAGTTCCGTCTCCCCCTAATGATATTAAACAATCAATATTATTATGCAAATCAGCTGAAGTCTCAAAAACAATGAGTGATTTTTTATCTGAAGCGGTCACTAAGTTAAATTTCTTGATTAACGCTATATAGATATAAATGGTGATGTCATGCTTTTGTAATTCAGCAATCAAGTCATTTAAAGACTGTTGCTGGTCTAAGTCGACACCTCTACTATAAATGGCTACATTCATGAAACAAAGTTAAAAATTAATACCGCCGTGCAAATATAAACCTTTGTCCCCCAATTGATTGATACTATACTCCATATTTAACACAAAGTCATAGATACTAATAAGATCAAGTCCAATGCCCGCTGTTCTTAACAAACTATTAGCCAATGGATTCGCCTTATTTTTTTCGGGACTATAGACATAACCTAGATTCGTGAAAGCTTTAATCCAAAAGGTGTATTTAACAGATGGGAGGAACTTTTTTGTAAGTGGGTTGACAATGGTATAGCTACCTATTTTTTGATGCAATGCAAGTTTAAATAAAGTTGCTGCGTTACCATCCACAACATAGTAGTCTAACCCATTCATTTGCATTAATCCATAGCCCATCAATTTTCGATCAGTATAATTAGATTGTTGCATCATTCTTCCAATTGTGAATGATTCCGCTAGGATAAATCGACTAGGTGAAAGTGGATGCGCTACAACTTGTCTAAATTGAATAGCTGATAAATTACTTTCTTTTGAAAGTCTTTGAAACAAAGCAACTTCAGTACTAGCCCCTTTAGTAGGATAAGCATTATAATCAAAACGGACTTTAGAATAAGACCAATTAAGATCTATGTAAGAAAACGCTTTTTGATGATTTGGTAAAAAATTAGGCGCGATTGCAAATGCAGAATCAGAAATAGATTCATTGCCAAATCCAACTTGCAATGCATGCCTTTCAAATAAATTGGGACGATAGGTTAGATTCACATTGCCTCGATATCCTTCACGAATAACCTCCTCTGTCCTTAAAAAAACCTGCTTATCGCCTAAGGTTGTATAGTTGATTTCTTTTTGGTTGAACTGTGCCCAACCCAAGCCCATTCCATACTTTAATTGTTTATCAATAAATGGAATTTGATACTTAATAACTGCTTGATGCGTATAGCCTGTAATATAGCCTACCGTTAATTTATCATTGTTGCCCGTTGCATTGGCTTGTCTTAGATTAATGCCATAATTTACTCGATCTAAACTTCTATTATTTTCATTCCACCATTGGTTGAAATTCCGATCCACCCATCTAAAATAAGGTAGTGGAAAAAAATACCATCGTTCTTTTAATTGAATCTTAATTTTTACCGATGTACTATCAAGTAACTCAGAGGACACATTCGCTTCTAAAAAAAGTGCCGTATTGAATAACTGTTGTTGCGCAATCGTATTGAGCGTTGTTAAAGAATCTTTTGATATAAGATCTCCAACTTGATAAGGTAATTCTCTTTTAATAATATACTCTCTGGTTTTTTTATTACCCGTGATTTCTATTGCGCTTATTTTAATTTGAGCATAAACTTGAGCATATTTAATTTGACAAATGCAAACTAAGACAAAGAGAAGGCATTTTAAGCCAATGGATTTAAACATCTAAGTAATTCATTAAATGATGATAATGCGCTTCGATGTCATTGTGCAAAGGTGTTTTACCGAAATATTGAACCAGCTCATAGTCGTAACGCTGGAAAGTCGCAATGATAGACTGTGCCTCGTCTTTATTGATCTTTAGGGTGATGATTATAGCCCCATTTGTTTCGTCATAATAGCTATTTAGCTGAAGGATTTGTGCATTATTGGATTCTACCAATCTTGACATTTCGGCTAGTGAATATTGGTAGGGCGCAACCGATAGTACGATAATAGCCCCTGGTGATTCAACACCTAAAAACTTTGCCAAGGCATCGTTTAAACTTTTTTGCGGGATCATGCCAATACATTCCTGTTGCTCATTTAATACAGGCAAAATACTCAATTGGTGTTTTGAAAATAAGTCTAAAGCAGTTAAGAAATGAGCGGTATCAGCAATCATGATTTTTTTAAGCTGGTCCGATAGAACCATTAATGTGGCAGCTTCATCCGTGTCTAATAAATCTGCTTTTTGAACAATGCCTAAAAAATAATCCTCTTTTACTAGTGCTAATTCTTGTACATCGAAATCTTCCATACACTGCAAAGCAAAACTTACCTTATCTTCTAAATGAAGCAGGGGAAATCCTTTTGCAGTAATAGAGGCAGCTAGCATAATGCTTATTTAGGATGGATTATTCGGCGTGCGCTTGTAAGAATTTTTCTAATATTTGATTGAAAGCAACGGGCACTTCCATCATTGGTGCGTGTCCGCATTGATCAATAAAAGCCAGTTCGCTATTGGAAATCAATTTATGAAAATCTTCTGCTACAAATGGAGGTGTCACTTTATCATTTTTACCCCAAATTAATAGTGTAGGTACTTTAATCTGTCCCAATTCTTCGCCTAAATTATTACGAATAGCACTTTTAGCTAGTGCAATAATTTTGATGACTTTAATTCTACTGTTGGTAATTTCAAAAACTTCGTCAACCAATTCCTTTGTAGCAACTGCTGGATCATAAAAAGTTTCAGCAGTCTTTGCTCTAATGTACTCGTAATCCCCTCTTTTTGGATAGGAATCGCCCATGGCATTTTCAAACAAACCGCTACTGCCTGTCAAGGTCAAAGTTTTGATTTTTTCTGGATGGCTTAAGATATAAACCAATCCCACATGCCCGCCTAAAGAATTACCTAACAAATGAATTTGATCATAGCCCTTATGGTCAATGAATTGCTGCACATGTTTAGCCAAACCTTTTACTGTGGTATGCAAAAGATCAAGATCATATAAAGGTAAAATGGGTACGATTACTTTATGCGTATGTTTAAAATGCTCTATGAGGTCAGAGAAATTACTCAATGCCCCAAATAAACCGTGTAAAAGCATCAAAGGCTCACCTGCTCCAACTTCCACATATTCAAATTTGCCCTCTTTTTGTATTTCGTATTCCATAAAATTGTAACTATTAAGTCGTTGCTATAAAGATACTTATTTCAGCTTAAATAAGCTTATTAAGCCTTATGTTGTATTTGATTGGAAAATTGCACCAATGTTTGTTTGATAAAAGGCAGCCATTCGCTCAATTTAGCCATAAAATAGGGCCACCATTTGGCTAAATAGCTATAACTCATCGCTGCATCCATGGTGGATTTTTCCACAACCCCTAATAAGGCCATAAAATAGATGAATGCACTTAATATAGTGCCGTATATTAAAATATACAGGACCATGCCTAGTAATTTATTCAACCAGCCAAGCATTAACCAATCAGCTGTTTGTTGCAAGAGCCCCGTCATCCATCTTAAAACGAGCATGACCCCAATTAAGACAATCAAGAATGCAATAAATGGAAGCCAATAAGAAGTGATCTTAGTGTATATTTTTAATTGGCTAGCTACAAATCCTGCAAACTGAAAAGCAAGCACCACGCCAATCATTAAAGAGAAAAACGAAATAAGGGCTTTTATCAACCCATTTCGATACCCTTGTAATAAGGCTAAAATTAAAATTGTGCCTGCTAATAAATCTACCCAGTTCATTAGTTTGTCAATGCATTTTTAGCAGCCGCTGCAATGATTTTACCATCCGCTTTACCGGCTAACTGTTTAGATGCTACGCCCATTACCTTTCCTAAATCTTGTGGCCCAGCAGCACCTAATTCCTTAATAATAGCTTCTACGGCAGCTTTCACGGCTTCCTCAGTCATTTGAACTGGAAGAAACTTTTCGATTACTGCAATTTCTTCTGCTTCTTTCGCGGCTAGATCGGCACGATTTTGTTCTTGGAAAATAGTAAGCGAGTCTCTTCGTTGCTTCACTAATTTTTGTAATAATTTCATTTCTCCATCTTCTGAAATTGCGCCATTGGCACCTGGTTCAGTTTTTGCTTTAATGATTTCTGCTTTAATTGCACGAAGCCCTCTTAGCAATGCTTCATCTTTATTTTTCATTGCGTCTTTCATTAAAGACATCACTTCTACTTCTAAACTCATAAGATTAATATTTATGTTTTGGTGCAAAATTATTTTGCACCTTGTTCTATTTGACTTGCTCTAAATTGATTATAAAATGTTTGTGCAAAAGTTTTGAAAGATGCTGCAAGTTCCTTGTCTTGGGTAGCTCTTAGAAAGGTATCGCCCATCCCCATTAAATTTTGGTAAAAGAAGTCTGCCATCTCATCCACCATCATATCCTTTGTCCATAAATCAATACGCAATGCTGTTTTATCGGTTGGATCCCAGAAAGTCAACATCATTGCCCTTGCGGCCTGCGCTTCTTGAGCAGTACTATCGGTAGCAGACCAGTCTATGGATTGGGGTATTTTTTGTTCGTCTAATTGAATTTTTACCTGAATGGATGATTCGTGCATAGCTTAAAATTATGCCACAAAAATACAATAATATTGGCGAATAAGACCAGCCTAGACCAAGTCCCTTGGCCACACTATGGTTGCTTTTTGTTGAAATCGGCTTATTTCCGTTTGAATGGCCTTTTGAATTTCGATACCCTTCGCTGCACGATACATTTCGTCCTTGTAATACAATTTAAAATGATTCGCTAAAACATCAGGTTGTGTAAAGTCAAAATAGTCCCCAGCCTCCGCCATTGCTGTGATCGCAACATTTTTATCTGTAACATCTTGATGCATTAAAAATGGAATCTGATACCGCATAGTATAAGTCAAAAATTGAAAGCGATGGCTATTCATTGCACTAAAAATAGTGAGGTAAGCTGCGGCAATCCATTCTAATTTAAAATTGGATAAATTGACCAATTCCACAGCATCTCTATATTTATACCCCAACAATATATTGGCCGCTTTGTCTTTCTCCAATTCGGAATCCATTACAAAAACCAGTGACATGGTGCTGAGTTGCCATTTTTTAAATACAGAAAATGCTTTCGCGATAGGTCGTATATCTTGAGCATCTACAAATGCAAGCAGGTATTGATTTCCGTCCGTCAACGAACTTCTTACAGGAGCCAATTGGGACCATTCAAAACTAGGCAAGGGTGCTTTTTCTAGGTGCAGTCTTTCTACTCCGGGTCTATTTTGTGCATGCCATTCGTCCAATGCCAATACTTTTTTTGCCCCTTGCATAGTTGTATTAAATCGTTTTTTTTCAAGCCAGGACTTCATCCAACTTAATTGCCCATTAAGGTGTGGTAAAGACAATGGAATAAAATAGGAAGGAAGTTGTTTTGCCCATAAAGCAACTGGGCCAAAATGAATCAACACATTTTCGCTACTATCAGTTATGAATGCAGCTACAGCCTTAGGATGCACCCATTCAACAGCTAAATCTTGAGTTGGTTTTGGTAAATCAGAAACTAGATAAATAGTATGCTGGTTGTCGATGGTATGGGCTGGTTCATTGTGAAACAGTCCAATTAGATCCAGTAATAAAGGCTCCAAAATTGTAAGATTGGGGACATGAATAGCATCGAGCTGTATAAAAATGCGCATAGGCAAAATTAATGCATACTTAACAATTTATCCACCAATCATTTGCAGTGGTTAGTTGAGCTTAATAGTACCCTACCTTTGGTCTATGGCAGAACCGCTTAAGCAATTGGATCTATTCGGCATGGAGGCATCCGCTCCAGTGCATATTGCTGCGCCGAAACAAGCCAAAAGCACCAAGCAAAAAAAATCATTACCTCAATACCGTAAGCCTGTTTACCAAACGGAATCGGTTGCTTTAGATGCAACCATTTCTGATTTGAATGCGCCTGAAACAAATCATATTGTTGAGCCAGAAGATGCAGATTTACCTTCTGTTTCAAGAACACCAATGACTTATGTTAACAGAAATGTATTACACAAAAGAGGCAGAATGGCATTTGCAGATATGGATCAAGCAATTGATAAAATCAATGTGCCAGATGCAACTACATTAGCTAAAAAATTATATTACCCAATTGGAGAAGTAGCAGGTTGGTTTAATGTAAATACTTCCTTAATTCGTTATTGGGAAAAAGAATTCAAACAACTACAACCACGAAAAACAAGAAAAGGGGATCGTTTGTTTCGTGCGCAGGATATCGAATTTCTTAAGCAGATCTATTATTTACTTAGAGAGAAAAAGTATTCTATTGACGGAGCGAAAACTTATTTGAAAAACAATAAAGAAAAAGCCAACAAAGACCTTTCTTTATTAAACAATCTAAAAGAAATTAAAAATTTCTTGTTGTCTTTGAAGGCGAGTTTATAAGCATAAGACACTACAAACTAAATTTTTTACCTTAGCCTTTTTCCGAAAATTGAATCTGATTCGCATTCGCATACTCAATGGCAGCTAGGTTTAAGCGCTCTCTCAACATTTGAAATGCATCGATGTCCATCTCCATGTTTACAAGGCATTCTATATGCAAAGCATGGTGTTGTTTACCGGATTCAGCTAGGAAAACTTGAAAACTGTTCAGGTCATTTTCAGACTTTAAAATGGCACGCAGATGGTTAGCAAAATTAGCCAATGCTTGCGCAGAAGTGGTAACACTTAACTGCAAATCCATTTCAATTTTACGTTCAGACCTTAACGAAATATTGTCTACAATAGAATCAACCATTTGCTTATTAGGAACAGAAATGTAGGTTTTATCTTGAGTACGAATACGCGTACTTCTCAATCCTATCTTTTCGATCGTGCCAGTGAATCCACTCACTTTAACTAAATCCCCAATGCTAAAGGGTTTATCAAAAAAGATAATAAATGAGGCAATGATATTTTCTAAACTTTCTCTGGTAGATAAAGCAATTGCCGCACCCACAATACTTAAGCTTGTAACTAGATTACCAATGCTTTCGTTAAATACATATCTCAAGACCAATAAAATACCAATGATATAGATAATCACTTTAAAGAAGTCCCTGAAAAATAAAACGAGTTGGTCGTCGGATAAATCTTTAGTTAACCTTGCCTTGTTCTCTAAAATAATAGAGATAAATTCTAGCGTTCTTAGGCTCACCCTAATCATAAGAATGATAAACATGAATTTAACCCCTGAATCTAAAAACTGCTGCAAACTCAACTTGAATAATTTGATATCCCATACTGCTGGGAACTTTAATTCATACAAAGCAATGATTGCCACCAGAAACAATAAGAATTGTTCGATAGGAATGAGTAAACGGTGTACGTGATTTTTTCTTAAATCTGAATGGTTCTTCTTGTCGACCCAAGTGTATATCAAACTTGCGAAAAAACGTGAAATCAACCGCTTTATAAGTAGTGTCCCTAATAAGATGGCAGCTACAAACAAATAGCTTCTAATAGAATTGCTCAAGATGGTTTGATCTATATTCATCAGTTTATGTTGTTGCTTCCCAGGTTAACAATTGTAATTCCTTACCGTCAAAAACAGCATAGGTATTCAAGCGAATCCAATCGCCTAAATTAATATAGCGGCTTTTATCATTGATTTTAAAATCAATTGCAAAGTGACGATGACCGAAAATGAAAAAATCGACTGGCATCGTTTTTGCTTTCTCTTTTGTATATAGAATAAGCCATTCTTTATCTTCTCCTAAAAACAATTCGTCTGCATTACCCGTTTTTGCGCGGCTCTTTCTACTAAAATAATTGGCTAATTGTATACCTGCATCTGGATGTAGCCACCTAAAAAGCCATTGACAAATTGGATTGGTAAATACTTTTTTTAAACGCTTATATCCTTTATCTCCAGGACCTAATCCGTCCCCGTGACCAATCAAAAATTGTTTATTTTGTATGGTAAATTCATGTGGCTCAAAATATAGTTTTGCATTCAATTCTTTTGACAAATAATCATGCATCCATAAATCATGGTTCCCAGTAAAAATGTGCAACTCAATACCCTCATCAGCCATTTGTGCAAGGGTTCCTAAAATTCTAACAAATCCTTTTGGCACCACTGTTTTGTATTCGAACCAAAAATCAAATATATCCCCTACAATAAAAATAACGCCTGCATCCTTACGAGCCTGTTGTAAAAAGCGAACTAAACGATCCTCTCTTTTTCTACTTTCTACGGCATTAGGTGCGCCTAGATGAAAGTCAGAAAGAAAATAAATTTTTTTATCCGTTACTATTTCCATGGAGGTTGTTTAAATTAAAATTACAACTCTAATGGGTTATCAATTAGAAAACAATATACTTCCTTAGGTCCATGCACTCCAACCACTAGTGTCTTCTCGATATCAGCAGTACGACTTGGACCAGTTGCATAACTAATCATGGATGGGAACCCATCTAGATTATCTTTAAATTTAACCAAGCTATCTGCAATGTCATACACCAATTGGTCGGCATAGGCAATGCAAATATGTATTGGCGCATACACACTAGCAGTTCTTCCACTTAAATCTTTACTACTTAATACAATGGTGCCAGTTCGAGCCACTAAATGTGAACACAGCGTAATCGCTGCATCGCAATCAGCTAAATCATTTGTAGTCACTGGATCAAATTGAAGAGCATGTAATGTAGACAACCAAGTTGTTTCTTTTGAATATATTTTATTCCAACCCTTGGTGATAATTAAAGCATTCAATTGTTTGATTAATTCTTGCTCATCTGCACAATACACAAATTTGCCCAAGAGTTCGGTGAACTTTTGAGCAAATTCAATGGCCATTTCTTTTTCTGTTGGGATAAAAAAGGGCGTATCAGCTACTTGATCTGGAAAAGGAACAGGCACTGGATCTTTCAATGCCTGTTTTATCTTTTGTAATATTTTTTGTCTTGCGCCTTGCGATTCCATTTAAGACTTATTCGTTATTATCAGTTGCGTCTGCAGCTTGAATGGTTGCATTTGCATTTTCAATCGCATCATCAGATTGATCCGCAGGTGTTACAACAGTTGTTTCAGTTGGTGCAAATTGATTATCAGCGTCTGCAGTAGCAGTTGTTTCCTCAAGTATTTTCTTTTCCTCAAATGGACGATCTCCAATCAATTCCTCTACATCAGACTTATGCAAGACTTCTCTTGTTAATAATGCTTGAGCCACTTTCTCTACTTCTTCTTTTTTAGATTGTAATAAATCTAAAGTTCTATGGTAAGCGGCATCAATCATCTTGCGCACTTCTTCGTCTATAATTTTTCCAGTCTCTTCGCTAAATGGTTTTTGGAAAGTGTTTTCTTGTGAAGGATCATAAAAACTTACATTCCCAATTTTATCGTTCATACCATAAGTCGTGACCATCGAGTATGCCATCTTAGTAATCTGTTGTAAATCATTAGAAGCGCCTGTTGAAATACGACCAAAGAAAATTTGTTCTGCAGCACGTCCACCTAATGTCATACACATTTGATCGGTCAATTGCTCAATCGTATATAAGTATTGCTCCTTAGGCGTGTATTGCGCATATCCCAATGCGGCAGTACCTCTTGGCACAATCGTCACTTTTAATAAAGGATAAGCGTGTTCTAAGAACCAACCACAAATTGCATGACCTGCTTCGTGGTAGGCAATCACTTCTTTTTCTTCCTTAGATATAATTTTATTCTTTTTCTCTAATCCACCAATGACTCTATCAATAGCGTCTTGAAAATCTTTCATCTCTACACCTGTCTTTCCTTTACGTGCAGCAATTAATGCAGCTTCGTTACACACATTCGCAATATCTGCGCCAGCAAATCCTGGCGTTTGTTCTGCTAATTTATGAACGTCTAAACTTTCAGAAACTTTGATGGGACCTAAGTGTACTTTGAATATTTCTTCACGACCTTTTACGTCCGGACGATCAATGGAAATTTGACGATCAAAACGACCTGGTCTTAATAAGGCCGAGTCTAATACATCTGGGCGATTTGTAGCAGCTAGGATAATGATACCAGTGTCTCCACCAAAACCATCCATCTCTACTAACAATTGGTTCAAGGTGTTTTCGCGTTCGTCATTGCTCATCATGGCATTCTTACCACGTGCACGACCTATCGCATCAATCTCATCAATGAAAATAATACAAGGTGCTTTCTCTCTTGCTTGTTTGAATAAATCACGTACTCTACTTGCACCCACACCTACAAACATCTCCACAAAGTCGGAACCACTTAAGCTAAAGAATGGCACTTGTGCTTCTCCAGCCATGGCTTTCGCTAATAAAGTTTTACCTGTACCTGGAGGGCCTATTAACAATGCACCTTTTGGAATTTTACCTTCAAGGGCTGTGTATTTTTTTGGTTGCTTTAAGAAGTCCACAATCTCCATCACTTCTTCTTTTGCTTCTTCTAATCCAGCCACATCTGCAAAAGTAATATTCACTTTTGTGCCGCCTTTTTCAAATAAGGTTGCTTTTGATTTACCCACGTTAAAGATACCACCTGGGCCGCCGCTTCCGCCTCCACCTCCGCCCATCTTACGCATCATCACCATCCAAATCACCACAATGATTAACATGGTGAATATCGTATTGGCAATTGGACCAAACCACTCTCCTTCTTTAATTGTATTTTGTGGTACTTCCTGAATGCCTTTTTGCTCATAGAACTTTTGTAAACGCTCGTTGAAACTATTCCAATCCGTTACACTAAACTCAAATAAAGGCACGCCTTTTACTTTTGCCTTCTCTAATTTCTTCTTAAACTTTTGAACATAGTAATCCTTTTGAACACTATCCGCTTTAATGTATACACGAACGATTTCTTTGTTTTGAACAAGGTCAATTCGCTCCACATCACCACGCATCAACATCACTTGCTTGAACTCTTGTTCAGTCGTTGTGGTTAATTCGGGTGTCATTTGAAAAAATCTAGCCGAGAAAAGGGACAATGCAATTAGTCCATATATCCAATAGATATTGAACTTGGGCATTTTTGGTCCATCTCCTAAAGGCGAATTTTTCTTTTTATTATTTTTTGACTCTGACATAGTATGATTGCTATTACTGCTTTTTTATATAAACAAGTAGAAATGATTTTTGTTGACCTAGGTTCAATTAATCTTCATGTGTTTTCATATCTGCATCACTCCATAACTCTTCCAATTTATAAAAACCACGGGCCTCTGGGTGCATCACATGCACCACTACATTGATGTAGTCAATGAGCAACCACTGTCCGCCTTGCTTACCCTCTGTTTTATATGGAAGATCGTCACACTTGTGCTTTACCTCATAGTCGATATAATCGGCAATGGCTTTTAACTGTGTGGTGTTATTTGCTTCACAAATAATGAAAAAATCTGCTGCTGCCTCATGTACTTTTTTAAGGTCAAGGCTAATTACATTTTCACCTTTTTTATCCAAGATAGCCTGTATAATGGTTTTGAAGATTTTAGAGCTACGAGTGAGCCTAGTTACCGTACTTTTTTTACGGTCATTTAAAGAAGAGAGTTGTTCCAATGCGCTTATTTTTAATGTATTAAATCCTGATTCTAAAGTAACTTTACAAAAATAGCAATTCTTTGTCACCTGCCACACCAAATATCATATTAGGCGAGCCGCTTATAGAACTGTCTACAATAGATAGTACCAATATCTATGCCATGGCCCAAGTCAAGGAGGGATTGGCCAAGTCTGGCAGTTGTTTTCGTGCCAATTTTCAAACACATGGAAAAGGACAACATGGACGGGTTTGGGAGAGTTCAAAGGGGCAAAACATCATTTGTAGCTATACATTGGAGTTAAAAAAGCTGGATGCACTTAAAAAATGGGCCCCAACGGACCAAATTGGGTTTTCGGCAGCCATTGCATTAGGGATTCGTGCCTTTTTTGATAGCTATACCAATGGAGATGCCAAAATAAAAAGACCAAATGATCTTTATTGGCGTGACAGAAAGGCAGGAGGGATATTGATTGAAAACCTACTCAAGGGTAAGGAATGGACCTGGGCGGTGGTCGGCATAGGGATCAATATCAATCAAACCGTATTTTCGCCAGAAGCACCCAACCCTGTTTCCTTAAAACAAATCACTGGGCAAGATTGGGAAATCTTTTCTTTGCAGGAAGCATTATCTAAAGCACTTAATACATCAATTCAAACTTGGTTGATGGAGGGCGAAGAAAAAATGCTTGAAACATTGAATGCTTTTTGTATTGAAATAAAATAAATGATAATAAAACAGGAACACATGAATATAAAATTAACAGAACATTCTAAAGGTGGTGGATGTGGTTGTAAAATTTCTCCAGCCATTCTTTCTGAAATATTAGCTGCACACAACGTGGGTGCTAAAACCAATGTCAAAAATTTATTAGTAGGCAATGATAGTAGAGATGATGCAGCAGTGTATCAATTAGATGAAACAACGGCGATGATTAGTACCACCGATTTTTTTATGCCTATCGTGGATGATGCTTTTGCATTTGGACAAATTGCCGCAGCCAATGCCATTAGTGATGTCTATGCCATGGGCGGTAAACCTATTTTTGCATTGGCTGTATTGGGCTGGCCTTTGGCCACACTTCCTGCAAGTGAAGCTGCAAAGGTAATGGAAGGTGCGCGCAAAACTTGTTCTGATGCTGGTATTGTGATTGCAGGCGGACATAGCATTGATAGTCAAGACCCAATTTTTGGATTAGTCGTGAACGGATTAGTTGCTATCGAAAATTTAAAAAGAAATGATACCGCTCAGGAAGGTGATGTATTGATCTTAACAAAACCTCTAGGGGTGGGCATCATGGCCACTGCACAAAAAAGAGCAGTGTTAACAGATGAAGATTTAAATTTTTTAGTAAAGCAATTAACCACCATTAATAAAGCAGGTGAAGCATTAGGAAAAATAAAAGAAGTACACGCGATGACCGATGTAACAGGCTTTGGATTACTTGGACATTTAACAGAAATGATGGAGGGCAGTGATTTATCAGCAGCAATTCATTATAATAAATTACCTATTATACCAGCTGTTAGAAATTATATTGCTCAAAAAACAATCCCAGGTGCGACTGCACGCAATTGGAGCTCATGCAGTGCTGGTGTGGTTTTGGGACCAGGAGTAGATGAAGCAGAAGCTAAATTATTATTACCCGATCCGCAGACCAATGGAGGCTTGTTAATTGCAGTTGCACCTAGTGCTTTAAAAGAAGTGCAAACGATTTTACGAGAAATGGGCATTGAATACAATAATCCTATTGGGGAGTGTACAGCTGCAAAAGAAAAAAGAATTTACATCGATTAATCCTTTGTAGAAAAATAGGTAAAAAAAGTATTAAAAAAAACCTAAGTAATTGAATACGCCTATACTTATTCGAAATCTTTATTCAAAAATCAAGTGCCCTTTGTTTTTGATTTGATCTGGTGTGAGTTCTGCAACCAATTGAACCCCTTTGATATTTCTTATGGTATATAAAATATCTTTTACTTTTTCATCTTCAATCCATTCCCCACGGATCCACCAAATGAAATCCATGTGTTTTAATTCAGGCAATAAATACTCCCCATCAAATTGATTGTGGTATACAAAATGACCAATGGTGGTATTGGGTTCATAGCCCTCATACATTGAAAAATAATAGGTTCTATTTTTTCGCTTCAGTGCAATTTCATGATTTGGATTGAACCTAAATTCAAAACCCATATACTGATTAAGTAAAATACAAAACTGATAATTTTTAATGGGCGCAGTAATCCCCAAGATTCGAGAGCCCTCAAAATCCTGTTCATTGATTTCTTCTTGGTTTAAAATAATTTTTGCACTCACATTAATAAATATATCGGTTTAATAAATGTAGGTTTTATAAATTTAAAATACAATAGCTACTTTAACTTCTTCCGCCCCTCGCTTATAAATTAAAAAAGTGCTATCTCCTTTTTTAAACTTAGACAAAGTGGTCATGTAGCTCATTACATCAATGAATTTATAGTCGCCCATTTGTAATAAAATATCCCCTGCTTTTAATCCTAATTTTTCTCCTAATTTACCAGCAGAAGCGCCCTCAATTCTAAGCCCAGTGCCCGTATATGCGTAGTCGGGCATCACCCCTAAACTCACTGTAAACTTGGTGCTACGGCCCATTGCGGCTTCACGCGTTTTTAAGAAATCTAACTTACCGTAGCTGTTGGTCGTTTTAATTATTTGCTGCACAAAACGCAGGATATCTTTTTGACCCATATAATTGATCTTATCCCAATCGTCTGTTGCTTTATGGTAATCTGCATGGCTGCCGGTGAACATAAATAACACAGGCATATCTTTTCGGTAAAAACTTGCATGATCACTCGGGCCCGTTCCTGCGCTGTCGATGGTATACAATATCGTAGTAGGTGTTTTAGAAATTATTTCGGACCACTTACTAGAAGTGCCATAGCCACCTAAGCTCATTTTTTTAGTCGCATCATACCTGCCCACCATATCCATATTCACCATATAGTTAAAATTGGTTTGAATGGTTGGATGGTCTAACCAATACTTGCTTCCAATCAAGCCAAGTTCTTCTGCAGAAAAATGAATGATCAAATAATTATTTTTATTGAACTCGTTTCCTTGCTTAGATTCCTTTTGTAATAATTTAGCCAATTCAATCAAAGCCGCAGTACCACTGGCGTTATCGTCTGCACCATTGCGGATATCATTGTTAATATCCAATGCATTTTTGTCTTGATTGTATCCTAAATGGTCTACATGCGCGCCTAATACAACAGTATGTGCCGCATTGTTATTGATATAAGCCACTACATTTTTTCCTGTTCTAATTTGCGCCTCAACTAGCAAGTTTGCTTCAATCTCAAATGTGCCTAACGCATCATTAAAGTATTTTTTAAATCCCTCTTTGGTGATATACACTACAGGAATCGCTAAAGCAGCAGCAGTATCAAATTTGTTAAATTGTATATTATCTATCAAGCTTCCACTATTGTATAAGAACAATGCTTTGGCCTTTTTTTGATGTATCGCAGCACTGGTCGTTTTGATCCAATCTTGTACATCAAAATGTGGATTGCTTTGTTGCTCTTCTAATACTTCTTGCAAATCTTTAAACCAAACCTGCCCTGCCTCTTCTAACGCAAGGGTTGACTTAGCAGTCAATTGGCCATTCTGTCCAGTCGACACCGTAAAAAAATCAGCACCAAACTCCATAGGTTGTTGATTGACTTTCAAAAATGCATTCGAACCCCATTTTTTCCCTTCATTGATTGGAAAAGCTTGCAGATAACCTTGAACTCCCATAGGTTGAATGCCCGCACTTTCATATTGTGCTATAATATAATCGACCGCCTTTTGCTCGCCTTCGCTACCTGCACGACGCCCTTCTAATACATCACTCGCTAAATATTGAACGTGTAATTTTAGGTTTTTCATCACTTGACGATCTGCCTTATTTTGTTGTTGGGCTAAACCTAAAATGGATATAAAAAGGAAAAAGAAGGTGCTAATTGGGCGCATAAATCTTGTTTGAAGCTCAAAATTAAGCAAAGGGACTTAGTTTATGGGGCATTTCCTCTAAAAACTGTTAAAAGTCATCTCCTACATTATGTTTCAATTTCTAATTTCGTAAGTAGTCCCTATGCTTAATGGCTAGCTTTGCGACCAGTCGTGAAAGCAGGTATACATATCGCCTTAGTGGGGAATCCCAACAGTGGAAAAAGTTCGCTTTTTAATGCCTTGACTGGTTTGCAACAAAAAGTAGGCAACTTCCCTGGAGTTACCGTTGACAAGAAAACGGGAGACCTAAAAATTGGCGTGCATGAAAGTACATTAATTGACTTGCCAGGCACTTACAGTTTTTATCCAAAAAGAGAAGACGAATGGGTGGCTTACCGAGTGTTGATGGGAGTGGATGAAGATGTCAAAACAGATGTGATCTTATTAATTGCAGATGCCAGTAATTTAAAAAGAAATTTACTTTTCTGTAGTCAAATTATTGATTTAAAAATTCCGGTGGTCTTGGCACTCACCATGAATGACCTTGCACAAAAAAAAGGCATTAAGATTGATATCGCTGGACTGCAATCGGATTTAGGTATTCCAGTAGTGGCAGTAGACGCAAGAAAAAATAAAGGCTTAGGGGAATTAAAAAAAGTATTAGGACAAATTATTGAAACACCTCGTTCAAGAAATCAGGAAAGTTTCATTGACAATAAGAACCTTGCCCCTGCTGCGATTGAAGCATTTAAAAAGACCTACCCTACACATAGTGACTATGCTGCTTTGCATTATCTAATGCATCATGAAACTTTTCCTTTGGATCAAGAAATGCAGGAAAAGATAGAGCAGATTGAACTTGAAAATGATTTTAACCACACCAAAACACAGGCTCAAGAAATTTTACAACGTTATCAGCGCATTCAAGAGCTGATGAAAAAGTGGGTGACCGAACCAGATCCAACTGCCAAGAAAAAAAGAACAGACCGTTTAGACAATATATTTTTACACCGAATTGGAGGCTACTTTATTCTAATGTCTGTTTTATTTTTATTGTTTCAGTCTGTATTCTGGATGGCCTCCTTTCCAATGGATGGCATTGAATGGATTTTCACCAATATCACCACTTATTTAAATCAAGTATTACCAGAAGCTTGGTGGCAGGACTTATTAGTGAATGGATTCGTTGCAGGGATTGGTGGAATTGTGATTTTTGTGCCGCAGATCATGATCTTATTTGGACTCATCACTTTGCTAGAAGACACAGGCTATATGGCTAGGATCAGTTTCTTGAGTGATAAACTCATGCGTAAAGTGGGCTTAAATGGCAAGAGTGTGATGCCTATGATTAGTGGTTTTGCTTGTGCTGTGCCAGCCATCATGAGTGCTAGAAATATTGAAAATAAAAAAGAACGCTTGCTTACTATATTGGTTACTCCATTTATGAGTTGTAGTGCAAGGCTACCTGTATACACTATTTTAATTTCTTTGGTCATTGACAATAAAATGTATTTTAGTTTTTTAAGTTTACAAGGATTGGTGATGATGGCGCTTTATTTATTAGGTATTATGATGGCGTTATTAGCAAGCTTTATACTAAAGTTTTTTATCAAGATCAAAGAGAAAAGTTATTTTATTTTAGAACTACCTGTATACCGCGCTCCACGTTGGGGTAATGTAGGGATGACCATGATTCAAAAAGCAAAAATATTTGTGGTGGACGCAGGTAAAGTGATCATCATGATTAGCTTGTTATTGTGGTTCTTGAGTTCTTATGGGCCAAGTGAAAAAATGGATCAGCTCAATACACAATATGCCATGGCGGTAAAAAGCAATCCAGCACAACAAGTACAATTAGAAAAACAATACCATACCGATAAGCTAGCCAATTCTTATGCTGGTATATTAGGTAAAAAAATAGAACCAGTGATTAAGCCTTTAGGATATGATTGGAAAATTGGAATTGCACTGATTACATCTTTTGCTGCAAGAGAAGTATTTGTAGGCACGATGGCTACTTTATATAGTGTAGAGGAAGACAACAATAGTAGCTTAAGAGAAAAATTACGTGCATCAGTTTGGCCAGATGGCAAACCCGTTTATAGTTTAGCCACTGCACTTTCCTTGATGGTATTTTATGTACTTGCCATGCAATGTATGAGCACGCTTGCTATTGTGAAAAGAGAAACAGGCACTTGGAAATGGCCAACCATTCAATTCTTTATGATGACAGGCCTGGCTTATGTATTAAGCTGGCTAACTTATGTGATTGCAAAGTAGCTCAAACCGATCCAGCAATAATTGAATCGATCTTATTGTTTCGTATTAGTAGAAACTAAATAGTAAGCCCCTGTGGAATATGCGCCTCCGTCATTAAATCCAATATTTGAATTATCATAAGGATTAGGAAAGACATAGCCACCTGCTTGCAATCCCAATAAACCATTACTCGTGTAGTCTCCATTTGGTTCGGAATGAGTACCATCTCTTAACCACCATCTACCTCCATCCTTTACTCTCCAGTCGGCCGCATTGGTTGTTCCGCCATAAGATGCACTTCTCATTACTTTATTTGTATAACTATTCCCTCCATTTCCTGCATTCGTATTTCTGTATACCCCATAGGTGGTTTGAAAGAAACTTGCATAGGTGCCTGATCCCACTTTACTGGAACCTCTAGCAATACCAGCTATTACTGCATTAGACATGGCTTTCCAATGACCCTTGCTTCTTGGCATCACTAAGTCTAAACCTAAATCGGTACCTCCATTGGTTTCAGTCACAGTTGATACGGACGGACCAGCCGTAATAAAGTAAAAATCATATCCTCCTCCATCTTCCGTCATATCCACATACATTTCTTTTGCATTTGGCATAGTTGCCGATTTGATATAATACCAACCAGAAGGCAAGCTTGGAAAATCGGCATGTAATTGCACACCAGACACCGCTGCTTTAGCAATGGTTGATCCATCATTTCCAATTGTAGTCACAAATTTCACATTAGGCCCATAATAAGTATAGGTTCCAATGGTGATAAAGGTTCTAACATAATATACCGTAGCATCTGTTAAACCAGTTAGATTAGCTATTAGATTTACTGTCGTCGTTGCGCCATCAACAATTTTAGTATTCCCAATGGTTGGATTCATAGTTGTATTCCAACAAACCCCTCTTTGAATGATATTAGAAAAACTTGTTGGGATGGTAGCAGTATATCTAGCAGAACTATTAGTCACCAAAGAAATAACACCTCCACTAATTTTAGGAATCGGCACTTTGCCCTGCACCCAGTTGGCTGTATTTCCAGACATTGTAAAACCATACAAGCTATATAATACTTCAAATTGTCCTGCCGTATAAGTGATATTATAATTCGCAGTGGAGAAAGTTCCGCCAATGGCAGCCGATGGTGTGATTGCGTATAATCCAGGCACATCATTCGCAGCGGTACCGCCTGCAGGAGTGATTGTAACAGAACCAATTGTTTCACTATTCATTAAACCAGTTGCAATAAAATTAGTGTTACCTGCACCTAATGTAATTTTAGAACCATAAAATTTCTGAAAATACTTAGTCGCAATAGTTAATGGCGCAGGTGCAACATAGCTTGTAGCTAATGTAATATTAAAATCATCTGCTGCTTGACTTCTAAGTGAAATTGAGCCCGTTAAATTTCCTACAGCTGCATTATTTTTAATTCTGAGATAAATAGTGGTAGAAGTAATATTTCCACCAGATTGATTAATGGTAATTGAATTAGCAAAACCTGTTCCTGTTGTTCTCGAAACCTCAAAGCCTGTTGGAGGTGTTACTATAATATTTTGAATAATATATTGACCTGATACATTGACAGTATTTTCAGTTGATGCCACACCGTAAATAGTATTCATAGATGCAATTGAAGTACTAGTTGAACTTATAATTGGTTTACGAACAGATAAACTCATTGTGTACACATCACTATAATTGATACCTCCTGATTTATTATAATTGTAAGCACGAATCCTTACGCTTGCATTTTCAACAAGTGAAGTAGGTGTTCCAGAAATCACACCTGTTGTTGTATTAATGGTTAAGCCAGTTGGTAATGCATCCATTGCTTCATAAGCAATCGCTCTGCCCCCAGAATTTGTTGGTGTTGCTGTAATGGCATCATAGTTAATGTAAAATACAGAAGGTGCTGGATACGTAATGGAAGGAGGGAGGGTAGTAATATTTACATTGGACACATAGGTATAATTACAGTTTCCCTTAGTGTAATTATACCTAATTGCATAAACTCCACTTGTACTCAAACCCGGAGTAAAGGAACCTGAACTTTGATCATAGAATAAACCTGCTGGGCTTGCCGAAAAACTCCCTGTCAATGGACCTATAATATAATTTACTTTCTTAAGTCCCATATCAGTTTCATCAAAATTATAAGCACCATAAGAAACCCTAGTGTAATTATCTTCTAAAACTGTCACTTTGACTTTAGCCGTATTAATACATCCCACACCCCCTGTACCAACAACTGTATAAGTAGTTGTCGTCATTGGTGATGCTATTGGATTAGAAATAATGGTATTTGATAAATTTGTTGCTGGTGTCCATGTAAAATTGGTTGCACCTGATGCAGTCAATGTAATTGGGCTTCCTGGACAAATTGTTTGATCTGCTGATACTGCAACTGAAGTTCCAGTAACCGATCCAGTTGTAGGTGTTACAAGATTAAAACCGTACCCTCCTCCAGTTCCACCTAAATAAAAATTATCTCCAACCGGATAAGTACAAGCTTTTAATTGAAGCGCATTGCTTGAAACAACATTGTTACTCAATCCTCCTGCATAAAGCAAAGTACTAAAATCAATATTTATAGGACAATTTAAAAGTGATAATGAACCAACTGATAAAACATTTGTACTAGTTCCTCCAGCGAAAATTAAATTAGGTATATCAATAGTTACAGGACAGGTTGTAGTTGACACAGTTCCAACTGAAACAACACTTGTAGAAGTACCTCCAGTAAAAATTAAATTATTATAATCAATATTTACGGTGCAGGTGGTAGATGAAACTGTTCCTAATGAGGCAACATTTGTAGAAGTGCCTCCAATGTATGTATTAATATAATTTATTACGCCAACATTATTTGCACAGTTACTGGTAATATCAACGTTAGCAGTAATCGTATTTGTACAATTCTTACCATATGTATAAGTAATTGTATACGTCTGAACAGTTGCATTGTACGTTTTAATAGCACCTGTTTTTGCATCAATTGTCATTCCCGTTGAAGGAGATATAGTAAATGTTCCATTTGTTATCCCAGTTAATAAGGGATACTGAAATTGATTAGCAATAGCAGTATTACAAACAGAACTTGGGTAATTTAGTCGTGTATCACCATTGTCAATAACACTCACCTTTACAGTACTTATATTATTACAACCAGGCGTTGTTCCAGATGCTGTAATTGTATAAGTTGTTGTTTCAGTTGGTGTTGCTATAGGATTTTGAACGGTAGTACTGCTTAGGGCTGATCCAATGGATTGGGTCCATAAGTAACTTGTTGCTCCAACGCCTGTTGTTGTTAAGGTAACACATTCTCCTTTTATAATCGAGGTATCTCTAATCGTGGTTATATAAGGTCCAGAAAGATTATTAGTTGTGGTTAAACTATTAAAATTCATAGTTGAACCTACAGTAACATTACTACCCTTGTATATATTATTTCCTGAAGGGAAGACACAAACTTTACTTTCTATTTGAGCTGTATCATATGCCCCTCCATTACCCCCACTATAAATAATAAGTTCATAAATTGGAGAAAAAACACAAGTGTTTTTAGAAATTTGAGCAGTATCATATGTTCCTCCATTACCTCCACTATACAATATGAATTCTGACAATGGTATAAACACACAATTATTTTTTGAAACTTGTGTTGTGTCATAATTCCCCCCACTGCCACCACTATAAAGTATTAACTCAACCAATGGAGTAAATACACAATTATTTGTTGCAATTTGCGCTGTGTCATAATTCCCCCCACTGCCACCTGAATAAAATAGTAAATTATAGTTTAATAGTGTCTCACAAGTTAGTTTTGAAATTTGAGCAGTATCATAGCTAGCGCCACTCCCCCCAGAATAGGGGAAATTACTTTGTGCAATAGATTGACCAATGCCAAAAAATGCAATACAGGTAAATAGTATTAATATTTTTTTAAACACCTAGTTAATTGGTTTAATAGCTCATAGTTCTAACACCCCTGCCTCCATAACCATTTCCTTGATTAGTACCACCACCATTTTCAGTGTTTCCTGCAACAAAATTTCTATTTGAAACTTGTATGTAATTAGTGTTACAACAAGAACCTCCTAAACCAGATCCTCCTCTAATAATTGTACCACTTCCAGAACCACCAATAGGAGGCCATCCAGTTACATTTGCTAAACCAAGATTACTGATTGAACCATCTCCATGGATGTCTTCTCTGAAACTTGAGTAATCATATGCACTTCCTCCACCTACACATTGCTCCCATACATTACCTCCCATTTCCAGAATACCATAATAAGTTGCACCTGCTTGAGAACGATTTGATGTTGCTGTTGTTGTTGCACCGCCTCTTGCTGGAAGCCAGGAATCGCTATTATAATCCAAAAAGCATAACCCTTGTGAACCTAAATTTTGAGCAGACTCATTAATTCCACCTCTATTATTAGGATTGCCTGCATTGGTTATTAAAATATTCCCCCATGGGTATTCATTGGCAATGGGAGCATTTGGAGTACCCGCATTGTTACCTCTACAAGCTTTCTCAAATTCAAACTCACTCATGGGTCTAAGTCCAGCCCAATCTAAATAGGCAGCTAAATCCTGCCAAACCAAATAATTACATGCCGAATATCTAGCATAGGTAGTATTGAATGTAAATGTGGCTGGTTTCGTATTATAAATTCCAACTCCTCCAGCTGGAATATTTATACTTCCTTTTTCTCCCCCTGATAAATAAGAGCCTGAATTATTTGGATGATAAGATGAGTTATTCATTTTATTGAACTTAGCATCCTGCTGATCATAGTTCAATGTATTTAAGAAATCTACATAGGCTGCTGTAGTTAATTCATATTTCATTGTATAAAATCCATTGAAACCGATTGGATAAGTATTAGGCAATGAATTTGGACAACCATAAGCTACATTACTAGTATAATTTGGAGAGGCTCCAAGACCGGTTGCTTGAATCGACGCATCAATTAATAACGCACTACTTGATTGCCCATTCGCAGAAAAATTAGTCGTATTCGTCCCTCTTCCATCTCCTAAATAATAGCTTCCTTGGGGAACATATACCATTTCAAAGCCCATCACCTTAAAATTATCAGTAGCACTAGAACTAATAACTGGATTTGTATTATTAGCAGTGGTGTTTAATTTTAAAACAATGGTATGCGTACCAATATTTCCTGTAGCTGTAGTCAAATCTGATCTTCTTATAAATACCCCAACACCATCACTAGTTGCATCCACTGTTAATAGATTTGTACCAGATGCAATACTGGTTGTGTGATCGACTGAATTGGTACTTAATAACTGATGTGCCCAAACTTGATTTGTACTACCTACATTACAGTTTTGTCTTTTAATAAAAATCCATACTGCATCCCAATTACTTGGCCCTGTAGCTAATCTCCAACTGTAGTCCCATGAGATTGTAAAACTTATAGTTTTATCTGTGTCATTGTATGTTGAAGTACCTACATTCAAATTACTTGCATTTGCAAAAAATGAGAAACCAATAAATAATAAAACAAATGATATATTTTTCATAAAATAATTTTTTAATTAATTAAAACTTCTTACTCCTCTGCCTCCAGCTCCTGCATCTCGATCGCTATTATTATTCCAGTTATCCCCAGCAAAAAAAGTTCTATCTGAAACTTGTATTTGATAAGTACTTCCATTATTATAAAAAAAACCTCCTCTCATAATTGTTCCACTATTGGGACCACCATTGATTGGCCAGCCAGTCACGTCCGCCAAACCAAGGTCTGATAATACGCCATTTCCATTGGTAGTTCTAAAACCAGAATAATCATAACCACTTCCGCCACCAACGCACTGTTCCCATACATTTCCACCCATTTCCATGATGCCATAATATGTAGCGCCAGACTGTGAACGATTTGAAGTTGAAGTTGCCCATGCACCTGCTCTGATAATATTATTAGTTTGATAATTACAAGTACCTTCATTAGCAGTCCAGGTATGGTTGTTGTTAAAAGAATGACTAGGATTAGAGATGCTTGTATTACCCCAAGGATATTCATTGGCTATAGGCGTATTCGCAGTGCCTCCATTATTTCCTCTACATGCTTTTTCAAATTCAAATTCGGTCATAGGTCTTAGACCAGACCAATCTAAATATGCAGCTAGGTCCTGCCAATTCATATAGCCCATTGGCAGCCAAGCATAACCAGTAGCAAAGGTTGCAGCTTTTGTATTGTATATTCCAGAAGAACTTGGGGTAGTAGTAGGTATATATACATTTGTACCTTGTCCATTAGCAAAATATACTGTTGGTGCCGAATTAGGATTTTTTGTATTATCCGTTGGCTTTAATCTTAATGCTTGTTGGTCATAATTTAATGTATTTAAATATTCAACAAATTGCCCTTGTAAGAGTTCATACTTCATCATATAGTAACCATTATACCCAAGTGGAAAATCTTTAGGAAGCGGAACCGGACAACCATAAGCAGGTGCACTGGTATAATTGGTTAATGACCCTAAACCAGTTACATTCTGAATATTATTGGTAATTTTCAAAGGTTGATTTGTAGTACCAGCAGAAAAATTATTTGAATTAGTTGCTCTGCCATCACCTATGAAAAACTCACCTTGAGGTATATATACCATTTCAATACCTATCACTTTGAAATTATCTTGAGTATCATTACCTGTTGGAAGTATATTAGGATTTGTAGCACCTAATTTTAGTGTGATGGTCTGTGTAGTTACATTTCCTACTGCGTTTGGAGGATTACTACTACTAGCATCAGGTAATCTTTTAATAAAAACACCCATCCCATCCTCCACCGGAATCACTGAAACTATTGTTGATGTAACACCACTAACTTTTGCAGAATGGTCATTTGTGCTTGTACTCAATAACTGATGTACCCATCTATTATTTATATTTCCACACTTTTGTCTTTTTACAAAAATCCATACCGCATCATGATTGCTTGGACCAGAATTTATATTCCAGCTATTGTCCCATGTAATAGTAAAACTTAAGGTTTCATTACTGTAGGTTGGAGCTGAAATATTTAAATTATTAGCTTGTACTAAATTGGAAAACAAAAGTAATGTTAAGATAAGCTGTATTTTTTTCATAATAATTGATTTAAATTTTAGTTATAGACTTCTTACTCCTCTACCACCAACAGCAGCATCTCTATTAGTAGATGCATTATAATTATCCCCAGCAAAATAGCTCCTATCTGACACTTGTATTTGATAGGTATTACCATTACTATAATAATACCCTCCTCTAATGATGGTGCCACTATTTGAGCCGCCATTGATTGGCCAGCCAGTTACGTCAGCTAACCCGTCATTTGTTAATACCCCATTGCCATTGGTGACTCTAAAAGCAGAATAATCATACCCACTTCCCCCACCAACACACTGTTCCCAAACATTACCTCCCATTTCCATGATACCATAATATGTTGCACCAGACTGTGAACGATTCGAAAGTGCTGTTGCAAATGCACCTCCTCTTATTGGATTATTGTGTTGATAATTACAAAGCCCTTCGTATGCACTCCAAGTTGAATTGTTAGCAGAATTATAACCAGGAGGATTGGTAATATTTGTATTGCCCCATGGATATTCATAGGGAATTGGGGTATTCGCGGTACCACTATTATTACCTCTACATGCTTTTTCATATTCAAATTCGGTCATTGGTCTTAAGCCCGACCAGTCTAAATAAGAGGTAAGGTCTTGCCAATTCATATAACCCATAGGGAGATGAGGATAGGCACTTGTAAAAGTTGCAGGAACACTACTTGCAGTTCCAGTTGAAGAATTATACAAGCTCATATATGTATTATTGTTTCCTATATACTGGTTAGCGCTGGTTAAGACTCTGTTAGCAACCGCTTTCATTTTAGCGGCTTGTTGAGTGTATGTCAATGTGTTATAAAAATCAACCATTTGACCTTGAGAGATTTCATATTTCATGGTATAAAAACCATTGTATCCAATTGGAAATTCTTTAGGAAGTGGAACTGGACAACCATATAGCGGTGATTTTGTATAATTATTATAGGAACCTAGACCTGTAGTATTTTGTAAACTATTTGTAATTTTTAAAGCTTGGCTTAAATTTCCATCTGAAAAATTATTGGTATTCGATGATCTTCCATCTCCAATGTAAAATTCACCTGTTGGAACAAATACCATCTCAATACCAAAAATTTTCCAGTTATCTGCTGTTGCACTAGAAGGTCCAGTTAATGCTGGATTATAATTTTCAGTTAATTTTAAAACAATAGTTGTGGTAGAAATAGAAGTGATTTGATTATCCCCGCTTGAACCTAGATGAACTAGTACGCCCATATTATCTGTTACTGGATCAATCACTAAACTATTGGCATTTGTTCCAGATACTACATGCGCTCCCGCTGTACTACTTAATAGTGCATGAGACCATATGCCATTTGCACCACAAGGTTGTCTTTTTACAAAAAGCCATACTGCATCATAATTAGATGGGCCAGAATTAATACGCCAACTATTATCCCACTTAATGGTAAATGTGAGTGTATTTGCATTACCATCATATGTAGGTGTGCCAATCAATAAATTATTTGCATTTAATTGACATGAGAAGAATAACCCTAATACTAAATAAATTGTTTTTTTCATATCCTTTAATTACTAATTGCTGAATTGTATAATCCTAGCTCGTTGGTATTACTGACACCAATAGTACCTTGATCAAATCTATAATACAATACTAATTTTGTACTTGGATTTGCGTCGGCAGTTGAATTCGGATTGATTGATGAGTACATATATTTTTGAATGAAATTAGTAGGGCTTGTAGCTAATGCAATTTTCCAAATTCTTAATTCATCAATTGAAAAATTACCATTTTCACCAGCACCATCTATATTGGATCCAAGTCTAAAAAAACTAGGTAAATACGATGTTCCATCTACTATATAAGTTTGAACCAAGGCTGCATTCTTATATACTTTTAATGAAGTCCCATTTCTTATTATAGCAATATGCACCCATACATTTAATTCTAATGGACAAACTGTTTGCCATGTAGAAGGTCCGGTTAAATCCGTTGCCATTAATTTTAAATGCGTTGCACTTTTACCAATTTGTAATGCATTGTTGAGATAAGAAGCATAAATACGATCATTAGCACCATCTGTTCCTGTATTTTTAATCCAAAATTCCATTGTGAAATCCAACAAAGAATCTGTCACATAAGCTTTGCCTAATCCATAAGCATTTGTGCCATCAAAATTTAAAGCATTACCTAAATTGCTATTCACATATTGCATGGCTTGAAAGTCAGGCATCGTAACTTGAGCATCTGTTTTAAGATGGAAAACAACTATTAATATGATGATGACAATTTTTTTCATGCTTTATTGTAAATCGCCGGTTAATAAAACTGAACCACTTGCATAACACATAGCAGTTGCTATGGCATAAATTCCAGATGTTGAAGTGTAATTGTATCTATTATTTGTTCCAGCAAAACTGATTGTATTATTATCTGATTGTAAAATCATACAAGAGAATCCAACAGGTACCGTGCTATCAAATGTGACTGTAAATGCACTACCAGAACAAACTAATACTTTACCATTGTAAGTGGCAGCATTGGCTGAACTTATTGTTATGTTAGCTGTGACAGAAGATATAGCTGCATTAAATCCTGCGATGCTAGAACTTGTTGTAGATCCTCCATTTAACGCGCCTGCAACAGTTACATCAGCAAATGTTTTTGTTCCTGCAAATGTTTGAGCAGCTGCAGTGACAATACCACCATTGGTTGCATCAGCTGGAGTTAAAGTAATTGTGCTTCCGCTTATAGTTGCTCCCTTTATATTAGATGTTGCTGCAATAGTTCCAACTAAAGATACGCCTGAAGCACCTGCTGCTTGAGACACCCATGTAGTTCCATTAGATACCAACACATTGCCCGTAGTGCCTGGAGCAACTGTTTGAACTGCACCAGTTCCATTGCCCAATAATACCGCATTGCTAGTTAAAGTTGCAGCGCCAGTTCCGCCTGAGGTTACAGGAATAATTGAAGTCCATGTTGGCGCACCCGTTCCGGCTGAGGTTAAAAATTGTCCAGATGTTCCAGCTGCAGTATATCCTGTTACTCCCACGCCAGATTGATAAGGAATTGCACCTGCCACACCACCAGATAAGGATGCAGAACTATTTGGTGCCCAAGAGATCGTTGTTCCGTTAGTGGTTAAAATTTGTCCATTAGTACCAATACCTAGCTTAGCCAACGAATTTGCTCCATTTGCATAAAGTAAATCTCCTGTTGCTAATGATGTTAATCCAGTACCACCTTGTGTGACTGGTAAACTTGCAACAACTGAAAGTGCACCTGTACCACCAGTTGTAGTCACTAAACCATTTGTGGTTAAATTAGAAAGGGTACTTATATTTTGAGAAGTGTTTACATTAAATGTTCCTGCATTATTAGTAAGACCTGTTCCCGCAATAGCAGGTGCATCACCATAATTAATATAGTAACGTTGAGCGCCACCAATTTTTATTGCGTAGACACTTACTGTTCCACCAAGTGGGATAGTGAAGGTACTTGATCCTGTATTACCTGTATTGTTCGTATAAAATTTAGCTGTTGTTAAAGTATTGGAAGTACATGGTGCACCGCCATAATTAACAATGGTACAGTAAAATCCATCTGCTAAGCTTTCTGGAAAACTAGGAGAATTATTATGTTGTGTATACACTAATGACCCAGAATGAGTATCATCTAAAGCAAACATACTAGCATATGTGGGCACGATCACTCTACTCACATTACCTGAACCAGACATTGAAATTTCTTCTATTGCTCCAGTACTTGCGCTTGTTCTTCCTAATAATTTATTGGTAGCAATATTTTGCATTTTTGCAAAAGTCACTGCAGCATTTGCAAGATCACTAGTTTCAACCGCACCCGTAGCAAGTTTAGTTGTTGTAATACTTGCGTCTGCTATTGTTGCTGCTCCAGTATTTGAAATTGAAACATCACCACTAATAGTAACAGCTGTTGCCACATTACTTGCATTACCAACTAAAATTTTACCATTGGTTAAATTTGCTCCTGCACCATCAAGTGTTCTAAAAGTAGCAACACCTGAACCGTCTGTAATTAAAACTTGCCCTGCTAAGCCATCTACTTTAGGATAAGTCACTGCACCAGCTGTAATGGTTCCACTTGTTTTTACATTCGTAACATTTGTATTACCCAATTGAATGGTATTACTTGCAGCAACGATTGCGCCATTACCTAAAGCAGTTGCATTGGTTAAATTACCCGTTGATACATCAGCGTTAATACCTATTGCTGTATTTGAAGATCCAGTTGTATTTGTATATAATGCAGTTCTACCTATTGCAGCATTATTTTCACCTGTTGTATTATTGTATAAACTAGCATTACCTAATGCAATATTATAAGAACCAGTAGTGTTCGATGCCAGTGAATTAACACCAAGTGCAGTATTGTAACTACCTGTTGTGTTAGCATAAAGTGATTGAAATCCCAATCCAGTATTTTCAGAACCAGTTGTATTACTACTAAGTGACCTTGAACCGAAGCCTGAATTATAACCTGATGATGAATTTAATTTTAATGCTTCAAAACCAATTGCTGTATTAAAATTCCCTGTATTAGTTGAAAGCGCATTAACACCCAATGCAGTATTTTCACCTGTATTACTATTTCCTTTACCAATTTTAAGTCCATTAATATTAATATCAGTATTAAAAGTTGCTATTCCACTAAAAGTTTTTGCCCCTGCAATAGTTTGAGCCGTTGTTAAATCCACAAAGTTTTTTGATGTAGATCCTGTACCGCCTTGTGCTAAAGACAGAGCAGTTGTCAATCCATTTAAGGATGTGATATTTGCATTCGCACCTGCTGTTGCGTAAGTGGTTCCATCCAATGTACCGTCTCCTTTTAAAAACTGTGTACTAGAAGCACTAGGTACTATAAAGGAATTTGCTGTAAGATTACCTCCAACAATTCCGGCACCACTTATATTAAAATTAGAACTCGCTTGTTGTGTTGTTGAGTTCGCAATATAAGATCCACTACCTGCTGGTAAATCGGCAGCAGTTAATGCTCTAAAGCTTGGCGCTCCAGCAGATGATCCTAAAGCTGGTCCAGCAAATACAAAATTTTGTGTGGCAGTTGCAGCGCCTGTTCCACCTTGTGCTACCGTTACAAGTGCGTTCGTTGTTAAGATAGTCGCATCGACATTTGGTAAAGTGAACAATCTTTCAGAACCTGCTGGTCCAATGAATTTAGTAAATCCATTTCCTGTACCACCAAATCCACTTGCAATAATATTTGTTAGGTTAGCAGTACCATCAAAAGCATTACCATAAATTGTTTTTGTCGCAGCTAATTTAGTAGCGCTACTAGCATTGCCATTTAAAGAAGCAGTAATGATGCCAGCTGTAAATGCGCCGTTGGCATCTCTAGCCACAATGGCGTCTGGAGTATTGGCATTGGTTGCAGTGGTTGCTGCATTCAATACTTTGCCTGCTGTACTAATTGTTGCCAATTTAGTATCATCTATATTTGCACCGGCGGCAATACTTGCATTTGAAATATTTAAAATCGTATTGTCTAAAGCATTAATTGTTTTTGCAGTCAATGTTTCTGTTCCTGCTAAAGTTGCAATTGTACCCGTAGAAGGTAATATTATATCAGTCGCAGCTGTCGTTTTAAAAATAATATTATCACCAGATCCGGTCACACCTGTTGTAGTCAAATTCGCTCCTGTATTAATACTTCCACCTAGTGTAATTGTTTTTGTATTAGCATTAGCAACCCCTGTTCCTCCATTAATTGGATTTATGATACCTGTAATCTGTTGCCCTCCGATTGAACTTGATGATACATCGCTCATGGTTGCAAGTTTTCCAGATAATGGGAGTTCTAATACTGTTGGACCTGTTGTTTTGAAAGTAATGTCTGAAGCATTTGCGCCAGTCATGCCAGTCGTTGTGAAATTCTTAGCAATATTTACATTACCTCCTAGGGTGATTGTTCTTCCTGTATTATCTACACCAGTACCTCCATTCGCTCCACCTAAAATACCAGAAACCGAAGAAGCAGAAATATTATTAATTGCAGTGGTCACATATTGGGTACTTGCAATGGTTCCATCATTAGATGGATAAGTTGCAGTAGGTACAATTGGGGTGCCTGTAAACTCTGGGCTAATTGCTCTTACCACATTACCTGTACCTATTGTTGAAATTTCTTCTACAAGTCCAGCGCCTGCAGTTACTCTACCTAATATTTTATTTGTAGCAGAAACATTTTGAATTTTATCATAGGTCACTGCTGAATTCACCAATTTTGCAGTGGTAATTTTATTTGCTCCAATGGTTGTGGCTCCAGCATTATTAATACTGATATCACCAGTCATATCCACTTTTGCTGCTTGATTATTTTGGTCTCCCACAATAATTTTTCCGCTCTCTAATAATGAACCTATTGAGGATACACCCGTAATAGTAGTTGATGCTGCGTTGGTGATTCTACCTTTTTCATCAATTGTAATAGTTGGTACCGAAGTTGCACCACCATACACCCCAGCCGAAACACCCGAACTTGCCAATGTAGTTGCAAATGAACCAGTTCCAGTTCCTGTTACATCTCCAGTTAAAGTAATCGTTTGATCTCCAGTATTGGTTCCAGAAACTGTTGCATCATTATTTATTGTAAGTGATTTTGATGTCGTTCCACCTGAAATGCTAAATCCTATTGATGCTGGTATCAGAGATAAACCATTGATTGTTTTATTTGTAAATGCTTCTGTACCTGCAATTGTTGCTAAAGTACCAGCTGTAGGTAAAATAAGATTTGTTGTATTGGTTGTTTTTAAAGTGATATCAGCGCCTGATCCTGTTACACCAGTAGTTGTGAAATTTCTTCCTGTATTGATATCGCCTCCTAGTGTAATTGTTTTTCCAGTATTATTCACACCTGTACCACCGTTTGCGCCTAAAGCAATACCAGTAATATTGGTAGATGTACCTAATAAGTTTGCAGTAATAATACCCGCACTAAAATCACCATTTGCATCTCTTTTCACGATAGCACTTGCCGTACTCGCTTCAGTGGCTGAATTGGCTAAAATGGTTGCGGCATTAATGGCTGTAGCAGTTGAACCACCCACTTTCACTACTGTTGGTAAGGCTGCTGTACCACCAAAATCATTTGTTAATTGCACCTTTCCTTTTAAAATTGAGGTTGCATCTGGTGTTGCAGCAGCAGTTGTAGACAAAACAAAGGCAGTAGTAGCTACTTGATCTGTATTGGTATTTGCAGCTGCAGTTGGTGCAGTTGGTATACCTGTTAAATTGACACTAGCTAAAGTTTTATTCGATAATGTTTCTGTACCTGCTAAAGTTACTAATGTTCCTGTTGTAGGTAATATAATATTTGTTTCCCCTGTACTTGTTAAAGTGGTACTATAATTACCTACTGTTGTAAAGCTATTTGCAGTTAATAAATTTCCACCTAGCGTAATTGTTTTATTACCATTGTTAACTCCCGTTCCACCATAAGTTCCTGCAATTGCTTGTGTCAAATCTACACTACCATCAAATGCATTGCCATAAATATTTTTTGTTGCAGCTAATTTTGTTGCTGTACTTGCATTACCAATTAAACTAGCTGTAATACTGCCAGCGCTAAAATTTCCAACGATATCTCTTTTAACTATTGTACTACTACTATTGACATCGGTTGCTGCATTGGCTAATATAGTTGCCGTATTGATTGTAGATGAGCTTGATCCTCCCACACTATTAACTGTAGGAGAAGTTGCAATGCCACCTAAATCACCAGCTAATTGAATTTTACCTTTAACTGTAGGAGAAGCATCAGGTGTGGCAGCAGCTGTTGTTGCATTCACAAATTGAGTGGTCGCTAATTGATTGTTGCTTGTTCCTGCAGCTGCAGTTGGTGCAGTTGGAACACCAGTTAATATAAGATCAACAATCGTTTTATTGGTCATGGTCTCTGTACCAGCCAATGTTGCGATTGTTCCAGTTGTAGGTAAAGTAATATTTGTTTCTCCTGTGCTTGTTAATGTTGTACTATAATTACCTGCTGTTGTGAAACTATTTGCAGTTAATAAGTTACCGCCAAGTGTGATTGTTTTACTTCCATTGTCAATACCTGTTCCACCAAAAGTTCCAGCAATTGCTTGCGTTAAATCAGCACTGCCATCAAATGCATTACCGTATATATTTTTTGTCGCAGCTAATTTAGTAGCCGTACTTGCATTTCCTGTTAGGTTACCAGTGACATTTCCTGTTACATTACCTATCAAACCAGCAGTGATTGTTCCAGCAATAAAGTTGCCACTTGCATCTCTTTTAACAATCGTACTAACTGTATTTGCATCGGTTGCGGTATTCGCTAAAATAGTTGCTGCATTAATTGCAACTGCAGTTGAACCACCCACTTTAGCTACAGTAGGAGAGGCAGCAATACCTGCTAAATCACCAGACAATTGAACTTTACCTTTCGCTGTGGTAGAAGCATCCGGTGTAGCTACTGTAATTGCATTGTCTACAAAATCTTTTACTGCTTTAACAGATGGATATTTAGTATCAGAAGTTGCGTCACCACTTACATCAATACTTTTATTAGATAAGTTTTCTTTATAGCTAAATCGCGTGATTAATGTAGCCGTATCAGCCACCAATGCATCAATTCTTGCATTGTTATTAATCATAGCTGCTTTATAATTAGCCAACATATTTGTAGTATCCTCAATTTTTAAATAAGGAAGCAAAAATGTAGGCATATCCGTAAAACTCACCCTATTGTTAATTGCAATGGTATTTGCAGCAATATTAGTGGCATTGGCACTTATATTAATTGTATTGCTATTAATATTAGCAGTATTGGTTGCAATATTAGATGCGTTAGTTGTAACTCTTGTGTCGAGTGCTGTTTCTGCAGCAATTGCTCTTGTTGTTTCTGCAGTGATGCTTGCTGTATTTGAAGTCACTCTTGTATCGAGTGCTGTTTCTGCAGCAATTGCTCTTGTTGTTTCTGCAGTGATGCTTGCTGTGTTTGATGTTACCCTAGTATCGAGTGCTGTTTCTGCAGCGATTGCTCGTGTTGTTTCTGCAGTGATACTTGCTGTGTTTGATGTTACCCTAGTATCGAGTGCTGTTTCAGCAGCGATTGCTCTAGTCCTTTCTGCAGTGATGCTTGCTGTATTTGAAGTCACTCTTGTATCGAGTGCTGTTTCTGCAGCGACGGCTCTAGTTGTTTCTGCTGTAATACTCGCAGTATTCGATGTTACCCTTGTATCGAGTGCTGTTTCTGCAGCGATTGCTCTAGTCCTTTCTGCGGTGATAGATGCAGTGTTAGAGGTCACCCTAGTATCGAGTGCTGTTTCTGCAGCAATTGCTCTAGTAGTTTCAGCGGTGATGGATGCAGTGTTAGAGGTCACCCTTGTATCTAGTGCTGTTTCTGCAGCGATCGCTCTAGTAGTTTCAGCGGTGATGGATGCAGTGTTAGAGGTCACCCTTGTATCTAGTGCTGTTTCTGCAGCGATCGCTCTGGTTCTTTCTGCAGTGATACTAGCAGTATTTGAAGCTATCCTTGTATCTAATACTGTCTCTGCAGCTGTTGCTCTGGTTGTTTCTGCGGTGATGGATGTAGTGTTAGATGTCACCCTATTATCTAAAGCTATCTCTGCAGCTGTTGCCCTTGTTGTTTCTGCAGTGATAGATGCAATGGTATTTGATCTAATTGCATAAGGCAATAACATTGCAGCAGTATCTGAAATATTCGTTTTTAAATTAATCCTGTTTGAAAGTGCTACCGTATCTCTACCAAATCTCCTTGTCAACATCGCAGCAGTATCTGCAATATTCACTTTCAACGCTTCTGCTGCTGTAGCTCTAGCAATCTCTGATGCAAGATCTGAACCACTATTTGAAATTGCATTTGAAATTTCAGTTGAAACGGAGGACCCCAAGGCGTTAATTCTATTGGATAATGAAACCGTGTCTCTTGCAAATCTTCTGCTCAACATATTAGCAGTGTCTGCAATATTCACTTTTAAATTTTCTGCAGTGATAGCCCTAGTTTTTTCTGTATTTATGGAGGTCTCCGTATTGGACCTTATTGCATAAGGCAACAACATATTAGCAGTATCTGCAATATTCGTTTTTAAATTAATTCTGTTAGAAAGTGCTACCGTATCTCTACCAAATCTCCTTGTCAACATCGCAGCAGTATCAGCAATATTCACTTTTAAATTTTCTGCAGCAGTCGCTCTAGCAATCTCTGCGGCTAAGTCTGCCCCATTACTAGCGGTTGCATCGGAAATTGCATTCGTAACAGAAGTGCTCAATGCATTAATTCTATTGGATAATGAAACCGTATCTCTAGCAAATCTTCTGGTTAGCATCAAAGCCGTATCAGCAATATTCACTTTTAAATTTTCTGCAGTGATAGCCCTAGTTTTTTCTGTATTTATAGAGGTTTCCGTATTTGATCTTATCGCATAAGGCAATAACATATCTGCAGTATCAGCAATATTTGCTTTTAAATTAATTCTTCTTGAAAGTGATGCAGTATCTCTAGCAAATCTTCTGGTTAGCATCAAAGAAGTATCAGCAATATTCACTTTTAACGCTTCTGCTGCTGTTGCTCTAGCAATCTCAGCAGCTAAATCTGCGCCACTGCTTGCGGCTGCATCGGAAATTGCATTTGTTACAGAAGTGCTTAATGCATTAATTCTATTTGATAATGAAACCGTATCTCGTCCAATTCTTTTAGTAAGCATCAAAGAGGTATCAGCAATGTTTACTTTTAAATTTTCTGCTGAAGTGGCTCTGGCAATTTCAGCAGCTAAATCTGCACCACTGCTTGCGGCTGCATCAGAAATTGCATTTGTTACAGAAGTGCTTAATGCATTAATTCTATTAGATAGTGAAACAGTATCTCGTGCAATTCTTCTATTTAACATTAAAGCGGTATCAGCAATATTCACTTTTAAATTAATTCTATTTGAAAGTGCCACAGTATCTCTTGCAAATCTTCTGCTTAACATTAACGCCGTGTCTGCAATATTTGTTTTTAAATTGATGGACGCTACTGTATTAGATCTTATCGCATAAGGCAATAACATATCTGAGGTATCAGCAATATTGACTTTTAATGCCTCTTCAGCAATTGCTCTAGTTTTTTCTGCATTAATTGAAGCAACCGTATTGGAACGAATAGCATATGGCAAAAGCATTGCAGCAGTATCTGCAATATTCACTTTTAAATTAATCCTGTTTGATAATGCAACAGTATCTCTGGCAAATCTTCGGCTCAACATTAAAGCGGTATCCGTAATATTCACTTTTGCATTGATGGATGCAATTGTATTAGATCTAATTGCATAAGGTAATAACATTCCAGCTGTATCTGCAATATTTACTTTTAATGCCTCTTCGGTAATTGCTCTTGTCTTTTCCGCATTGATGGATGCAATCGTATTTGATCGAATTGCATATGGTAAAAGCATTACAGCAGTATCTGCAATATTGGCTTTTAAATTAATTCTGTTTGAAAGTGCTGCAGTATCTCTGGCAAATCTTCTGCTCAACATTAAAGCGGTATCCGTAATATTCACTTTTGCATTGATGGATGCTACTGTATTAGATCTTATCGCATAAGGCAATAACATGTCTGAGGTATCAGCAATATTGACTTTTAATGCCTCTTCGGCAATTGCTCTAGTTTTTTCTGCATTGATGGAAGCAACCGTATTTGAACGAATCGCATATGGCAAAAGCATTGCAGCAGTGTCTGCAATATTTGTTTTTAAATTAATTCTGTTGGAAAGCGCTACAGTATCTCTAGCAAATCTTCTGCTCAACATTAAAGCGGTGTCAGATATATTCACTTTTAAATTAATCCTGTTAGAAAGCGCTACCGTATCTCTGCCAAATCTTCTGGTCAACATAGAAGCCGTGTCTGCAATATTTACTTTAAGTGCTTCAGCTGTTAATGCTCTTGTTTTTTCTGCATCTATAGAAGCAACGGTGTTAGAATTTATTGCATAGGGAGATAACATCGCAGCAGTATCAATAATATTGACCTTTGTATTGATGGATGTTTCTGTATTTGATCTAATGGCGTATGGTAGTAACATGGCAGCTGTATCTGCAATATTTGTCTTTAAATTAATTCTGTTAGAAAGTGCTACTGTATCTCTTGCAAACCTTCTATTCAACATCGATGCAGTATCGGCAATATTTACTTTAAGGGCTTCAGCAGCCAATGCTCTTGTTTTTTCTGCATCTATTGATGCAATGGTGTTTGATCTTATGGCATAAGGCAACAACATCGCAGCTGTGTCCGCAATATTTGTCTTGGTATTAATAGACGCAATGGTATTGGACCTGATTGCATATGGTAGTAACATGGCTGCAGAATCTGCATATTTTAAACCAGCCACAGAAGCCAAATAGGGAGCAATGATGCCAGGAATTTGTGCTGAATCTAATTTGACATTAATTCTTTTTGATAAACTTGCAGTATCTACTTTTCTTAAATAGGGATTCAACATACTCGCCGTATCAGAAATATTAACTTTTAATGCCGTCGTGTTACCAGAAGAAACACCCAAAGCATTAATACGATTGGATAATGAAACCGTATCTGTCCCAATTCGATCAGAAACATATTGTGTGTTCGCTAATAAGCCAGTGGTAGGAAGTGAAATATTACTAACACCAGTAGAAGTAATTGTGATATCTCCTATCCCATTAAAAGTTAGATTTTGCCCAAGTGTGATGGTTCTGCCTGTATTGTTCACCCCTGTTCCTCCTTTTGAACCAGGTACAATAGTGCTAATAGACATAGCTGAATCAGCTACAGTTGCTTTAGAAGAAAATAATGCATAAGGAACCGTCCACAATTGCGAAGTCCCCATGTCTAAATAATTGTTATCCGCAGACCAACCAGGTGTAGGCAAAGAAGGTTCAATTGCAATTTGAATATTTACAAAATACAAAGCCTCATTCCATGCAATTGAGGTTAATCCAGCAACGCCAGAAGTTCTAGTTCCTTTTCCAATGACGATGGTAAAAACGCCATCATCAGTAGACACTACTTTAAAAGATTCAGCATAGACTGAAATTCCATCTTTAGTGCCTTTTAATATATTGACTTTGGCATAAATATTTCTACCTGCAGCTGCATTACCATTGGCATCTCTTGCGACTGCTTGAAATAAGATACCATCAGGTGTGATCTGCGCGGATGCCATATTGCCTATGCAACAAAGTATCACTAAAAGAGGGAAAAAAAATTTATTAAGCATAGGTTAATCTGTAAAACTAGTTTTTCAATATTTTGAATGTCTGTAAAAGACTTGTAGAAGAAATTTGAATAAAATAATACCCACTTGGGAGGCTTGTCATATCGAGTCTGTAGCCTGTCAAAAATTGTTCTTGCGTGACATCCAATGCCTTCATCGGTTGTCCAGTATTGTTAAAAACAGTCAATCTCATCTTACTTTCATTCTGAAGCTTATTGATAAACTTGACAGTGGCATAGTTGATCACCGGATTAGGGTTAATTTTAATGCTGAATTTGATAAAATCAACATCCACCACACAGTTGATGAAAAAATCACCTGTGTTGCTTCCCCAGAATTTGTTTAAGGCATTGGAGACATTGAAGCAGTTTTCCCCAGAAATCAACAATGGGTTGCTGTAGGTCGTTGTTTTCATATTACCGCCAATACCACCAATAGAATAGCTGATCTTGATTTGAGCTGAGGCGCCCAAGCAAAAAAAGAGAAATAATATGATCAGCGTATTTTTCAAATTATACATTTTTTTAATATTATAATAGAGCGAATGAGACTATATTATAATGAGTATGTAAGATTGAAAAAACTGATTCGAAAAACAAATTGAGATAGAAACCTAAGAAAAATTGATGAAATCAAATATGAAACATTGATTATCAATATTTTATAAATAAACTAATAATCAATTATAGGGCAAAAAATAAGAAATAAAGGGGTAGAAAAAATGGTAAATGAATCATTTAAGGGGGCTATTTTACCTAATATAAACCTCTACCCTTGCCGGACGATTAATACCCGTATAGGTAACACAACAACTTATCCTATCCCCGGCAGAATATTCACCATAATAAGTTCCCATGCCAATACCACCCGATACATCATTGGATGCTTGATTACCATTAGGATAAAGTCCACCACCGTTTTCATTCCAGGCAAAACCCCATCTCACTTTTGCAATAGAATAAGCGGTATAATTAAATCCGTAAAAGCGTACATCTGGTTGTGTAGAGAAGGCGGTGCCTTTACCAGCGAAATTATTGGCATCTGAAATAAATTTATTCTCATTAGCGGCGGATGCAAAGAAATTAATTAAAGTAGTTGTATTCCCACCATTAAAATTATTTTCAAGCCAACTCCATTTATTATAACTAGATACTAAATTAATACTTCCTCCTGTTACCGATGACCCATAATTAGAAGCAATATCTGGCCAAAGTGCAAGAATGTCTTTCGCTGGAAAATAATTCATCGTTTGGTATTTTGCATCCCCAGGTGATAGTGTATTATCGTTAGCATTCAAGATATCCGTTGTTGTCCAATAGGATGCAGTATATTTAAATGTTTGTAGTGGATTTGAAGTGCTTCCATTTGAATTCGCCTTCATAGCAAGCATCCAGCCACCACCATCCACTGCAGAATTCATGATACAATAGATAGGTGTCACACCTACGGTTGGCAAATTAATATAATACACGCCGTCTGGTGAGTTTGGATAAGCAGTTTTAATGGCTTTAGCACTTGTCGCAGCGGTTGCAACTGTTCTTCCATCAGGAGCAATTTTTTTCGCATTGGTGGAAACCAAGTAATAACTGCCTGTTGCATAATATCCATTTGGACCGTCATTAAAATTTATATTTTCTAAATTATAGGCATAAGGTAAAGTTGATCCCCCCAATAAAGTATTTACTGAATAATCCCCATTAGGTTCGGTATAAGTTACATCGTCTCTTAACCACCAACCACCATTGTCTTTTACCATCCAATCGGGGGCATTTGCATTGCCACCATAATCACTACTTCTCATTGCTTTATAAGAATAATTACCACTACCCCCATTACCATTATTTGTAGTTCTATAAACCCCATAGGTGGTTCTAAAAAAATCATCATAAGTGCCTGCACCGTTTTTATTAGCTGTTATAGCAGCTTTAACAGCATTAGACATCGCCCTCCAATGGTATTTACTTCTTGGATAAACCAAATCTAAACCAAGCGAAGTTCCTCCATTATTACTAAGCACATTATTAACCGATGGGCCTGCAGTAATTGGATAAAAATCATAACCTCCCCCATCCTCAGTCATGTCCACATACATTTGTAATGCATTGGGCATCATTGATGATTTTATCCAATACCAACCAGAAGGATAAGCGGGATAATCATAATGTAATTGTAATCCAGAAATAGCTGCAGTTTGGGATGTTAGTCCATCTGGTATTCTTGACTTTACATTAAAATATAATTTATCTAAATCTGTTTTGGTAAGCATTCTGTCAAAAACCATAATATTACCTAGCTTACCAGTAAAACCAGTTCCGGCACTTTTTGAAAAAATAAATGCAGCAGCAGGAGTATTAAGTGCACTTGAAATTGAATTCAAATTACCTACACCATTTAAATATTGATAAACAGAAGCCCCTCCGCCATAAGCAGCAGCTATAAAATTCCAAGAATTTGTTGTTGGCAATAATGTAAGATCAGTAACATCGGAATTCTGTCCCCAAAATAAATATTTACTAGAATTAAAACCAATGCCATATGTTGAATAAGGAATAGCATCATTGCCTGTCCAAAATAAAGTCCCATATCCATCGGTTATAGTTGTTGGATTATACCAGATACATACTGTTCTTGGACTTGCACCAGTAATAGGTGAATTACTTATAGATTGTAAATAAGTATTCGTTCCATTAAAATTTAAGTTGCCTCCATAATCGGAATAAAAAGCTGGACTATTATATAAAGTCATATTATTACCACTTGCACTCAGATCTCTCATTACTGATCCTGAACCAGCATAGGACCTTGGTTTGCCAGCATCCACATATAATTTTAAACTATTCGTTGGAATAAGTGGTTCTATTTTTCCTACTACCCAATTACTTGTTGAACCTGATAAGGCAAAATTAGTAAGCGTACCATTATAAGTACTTAAAGAACTTGTTTCGTTAAGAAGGGTTGATACACCTGCATTAGAGGTATTTGGATTGCCTTGGTTAAAATTATAATAAGCAACTAAACCTGGTTCACTTCCTAACATTTCAGTATTCATACTTCCCAAAATTTGTGTCGTTGATCGTGCATAATTCCAAATTCTAAATTCATCCAATGACATATTTGAATTGGCATCCCCTGTATAATTACTCTTCCCAATTAAACAGGAGTTTCTAGTTACGTTTGCGGGTGCTGTAATAGTAGTTGTTAAAACACTAACTCCATTTATATATCCCGTCAATGTAGTACCTGATTGCGTTATTGCTAAATGTGTCCATTTATTTAATTCAATCCCACTTGGAAAAGCGAAGTTACTTCCATCAATATAGCCATTTGGTGTGTTACCTGATATAAATCCAAATAAAACTTGATTAGTTGCTACACCAGAACCAGCACCAAAATCTATAATCCTGGCCCAGTTAGAAAATACATTTAATTTTACCCAACATTCAAAAGTAAAATCTCCATTAAAATAAACACCAGCAGGTAATTGAACATAATCATCTACTCCATCTAATGCAAGACCATTACTTACAATCTTTTGATAATTTACGGCTTGATAAGGAGCAGTAAACATTTGGGCATGCAAATGCTGTGTTAACAAAACACAAATCAATAAATAAGTAAATTTAAACCTTCTCATTATTGTAAAAATATTTTATATTAATCTTTTACCTAACATACATTTCAACTCTTGCTGATTGATTAATCCCTTGATAATATGGGCAACAAGTAACCCTATCACCAGCGGAATAACTACCAGATGCCATTCCAATACCTCCACTCACATCATTGGAATCTTGATTCGTTTCGTTATTCCAAGAAAAACCCCACCTTACTTTTGTAGGTGCATAAGTCGTATAATTAAATCCGTAAAATGTAAAGCCTGCTTGATTACTAAAAGGTGTTCCATTTCCATTAAATGTCATCGTTCCATTGGTGGATGTGTAAATAGCTTGTTGGGTGGGTGCTGAAGAAAATCTGGAAATTAATGTACGTCCGTCAGTTAAATTTTTTTGCAACCAACTCCAGGTATTTAAATTATCAATGCTGCCACTTTCTGAGCCAACATTAGGAATGTCGGGCCACAATGCCATCATTTCGGTTGGGACAAAATAGTTCATTACATCAAATTTTGCATCCCCATCATTTTGATTGGTTTGTGCAGGATTCAATGTGTTTGCTGTATACCAATAATTGGCGTCGAAATTAAAAGTAGTTCCTCTTGTTGCCTTCATCGCCATCATCCATCCACCTCCATCATATTTACTATCCATTAAACAATAAACCGCTTGAACACCTACTGTTGGTAAATTAATATAATAAACGCCGTCTGGTGAATTTGGATATGCAGTTTTAATAGCTTTTGCACTTGTTGCAGCAGTAGCCACTGTTAAACCATCTGGAATATATTTTGATCTAGTACGATTATAAATATATTCTAAATCACTTGCAGAAAGGTCGCGATCATAGATCATCATTTCTCCTAAACTTCCCGTGGTAGTTAAAAATAAATCTATTTTATTACTGACTGTATTCAAGGTTCTTCCAACTGATTCGGTTGACCCATTCACATGTAATTTTAATACTCCGTTGCCATCATAAGATGTAGCAATAAAATTCCAAGTATTTAAATTCATTGTTAAACCAGAAGCATAATCACTATTGTGTCCCCAAAACCCAAGTTTATTTGTGCCTGTTGCATAAACACCATACATTCCTGAATTATTAGAAGTGCCTCCTGTAGATAGAATGCTTGTTATACCATAACCATTAAATGAGGTTGGATTAATCCATAGTCCTACAGTTCGTTTATTTGTTCCACTAATAGGTGCATTATTAATAGATTGAATTGATTGATTAGAACCATTTAAACTTATGACTCCACCAAGTGTATTCAAATAAGTAGGACTACTAAGCAAGGTCATATTGTTTCCATTTTCCGTAAGGTCATTGAGTGCAGTGCCTGAGCCAGCATAAGATCTTCTCCATGCTGGATTCACGTGCATCACTAAATTATTTCTTGGAATACGTGATTGAATTTTCCCAAATGTAAAATTGCTAGTGGTGCCTGATAACGCAAAATTGGTAATGGTGCCATTATTGGTTCCAACTTCATCAAACAAAGTTGTTACAGTGGAATTAGATTGATTGGGATTCCCTTGTTTAAAAGGATAATAAGCAACAAGCCCTGTTTCCTCTCCAGTTAATTCAGTATTCATACTTCCTTGTATTTGAGCCTGCGTCCTTTCATAGTTCCAAACGCGTACATCGGAAATTTTTCCTTGAAAAAATTGATTGGGTCCTGCTTGTTGTGATGACCCAATCGCAAATTTTTGTGCAGATACAGGAATACCAATACTATTTGAATAAGTAAAAGCCACCCCATTTTTATAAAACTTCATAGTAGCACTTGCTTCGTTATAAACAACAGCAATATGTTGCCATTCATTCATGTTAACAGTCGTAATCTGCCATCCACCATTACCAAATCCTGCAAAAAAAGAACCCCCATTCGTAAATACATTTCTATCCCAACCGCCATCTTCAATGCCAAAAACAGTTCTCCATCCTCCATCAGTTGTAGTTGGGAATACCCATGCCTCCCATGTAGTAATTGGCAATGCGGAATAATTCACATCTAGTGTAGTAATCACGCAATCATTCAAGCCATCAAAATCTAAAGCATTGTTTAAATTCTTTGTTAAGAAATTAGAACCCTGATAAGAGGACGTAAATTGCTGAGCAGAACTGGTTCCACAAATAATTATAAAGAAAAGAAAAGATATATAAAATTTCATTGTTGTTGTTAAGTCGTTTAAATTATCTTACCCAATACCAAATATTAGTAGGGCTTGTTACACCTCCGCTCGCCATCCAAGGAGCAGAAGTCCATCCAGAATACTGTGTGACCAAGGCCCCCCACCAATTACCACCATTATCAGCATCAGTCGTTAAATATGCATTTCCAGAATTGGTATAATAAGGCATACGAGGCGCTAAATTAGTCCCATCATCCGCTTCTGGCCAGGTGCCAAATTTTATGTTTCTAGTAATGGCTCCAGATGCAATGGTACTTGCATTAGAAGAAGAAGTAAAACTAATATTATTATTCACTGTCCATATACCTCCATAACTGCCTCTAGTTTCCGCATCTAACATATATTGAAAACCAGTAGTACTTTTTTTAATGAAATCGGCCCAGCCCACAATTGAATAATTGACCGATGAAGTACTTATTATATTAGCATTACTTGTGTAGGGAAAATAATTAGGAGCAGTACCATTATTTAATCCAATCGTGTTTAAGTATGTCCATCCTGCATTAGTGGAGTTTTTTAATATTAATGTCCAACCTCCACCGTCCGTTGTCATGTCTGCATAAATTTGAAAGGGCGTTCCTGAATTGATATTTGGATTTTTAATCCAATAAATGCCATCCACTGCATTAGGGAAGTCTTGTTTTATTTTATAAGCACTTGTTGAAGCTTTTAATACAGACAACCCATCCATCAAAACTGAATTGATAGGCGTACTATTTTGAGTTCTAAAAATATGACCTTGCGCAGTAATTTGCATTGTAAAAACAATACTAATAAATAACAAGACGATATATTTATTATAAATCTTCATTAGGGCAAGTGCTTTTCTATCTTGAATTTTATGTTTCATAATTTAATTGCGAAATACATTATACGTTATTACCTCACCCAATAATATATTTTAGATGGAGTTTCCATATATCCAGAAATCCAGGGTGCAGTTGTATAACCACTATTAGTTATTAGTGTACCCCACCAGTTTCCACTACCATCATCGGTCGTTAAAAAACCATTACTTGCAGTGGTACGCCATGGCATTCTAGGCTGAATCGAATTGGAGTTATTAAGATCATAGTCATAGGTGTCCCATGCTATATTTCTTGTAACATTTGTCTGAACATTTGTTGTTGAAACAAAGGTATAGGCATCATTCGCAGTCCAAATACCACCCCACCTATTTCTTGCATTGGCTTCCATCATATATTGAAAAGAAGTTGCACTCTTTTTTATATAGTCCCCATATTGTACAATCGAATAATTTGCAGACAGGGACGGTGTTGTTTCATTTCTTAAAATTGCATTTGCATAGGTCCATCCTGCATTGCCAATATTAGTCATAAGCAATGTCCAACCTCCACCGTCCGTTGTCATATCGGCATAGATTTGAAAAGGCGTTCCTGAATTAATATTTGAATTTTTAATCCAATAAAGACCGTCCACAGCATTTGGAAAGTCTTGTTTTATTTTATAGGCACTTGTTGAAGCTTTTAATGAAGTTAATCCATCCATTAAAACTGAGTTAATTGGGGTGCTATTTTGAGTTCTAAAAATATTTCCTTGAGCAGGTGCATGTATTCTAAAAATACAACTCACAAAAAATAAGATGATATATTTATTTTTAAAATACATTAAGGTAGGTTTAATCTTTTTTTATATTTATTATACAATGCCAATACTTCGTTTGCAGGTAAGGCTCGGTTGTAATACAATATCACTGCTACATTAGCATCCATACTTAGTGAACCATCACTTACCCAGCCTATGGTAATTTTGTTATTAGCACTTACAGGGGTATTTGTAGTCATTGTTCCCGACTTATCAAAGACACCATCTACATAAACTGTAGATGTGCCATTAGTACCCCCTGTAAAAGTGCTGGTCACAGTCCAAAATCTTGAAGTTGTTGGTGTTGCTCCTGATATCGTATTCCAAGTAGATGAAGTTCCACAAGCCTCATTTGAAAATCTACCACTAGCCCCAATTGAAATTGCTGCTATGTTTGTTGCATCACAATTTGTTGAATAAGGACCCAGGCTCACTAATATCTTACTTGCAGTTACACTATTTGGTTTAAAAATAGCCATTACTGAATAAGCTCCATTACCCTCTCTTAAATTTATATATCCAGTGGATTGAAAGTTCCCTGTTGTTGCAAGAGTTGGCGTAGTTGAAAAGACAGAAACCCCATTGTCAATTTTGAAAACGGGTGCAAGGGAACTTGGCCATTGAACTTGATTTCCTGAAACGACATCTGTCCAAATATTTCCATTACCATCATAGGACTGTTTATTACTTGCATCTAAATTTAACATAAGTCCATCATTGCTTCCTGCAACACCATATTTATTAGATAGATAGGTTTCAACAAAATTAATTTCCTGACTATTTAATGTTCTAGGATAAACAATGAGCTCTGCAATTTCAAATCCGGATCTTTCTGGATACCAAACTCCTGAAGTATTATTTATTACAAGCTGACTGAATCCGCTTACAGCATTTGGTGGATATTTTGATACCTCTGTTGTATTACATCGAGCTAAACTATTTTGATCTGTGAATAAAACCCAATCAGTCAATGCTAAAGTGGTAAGTCCATTGGGAACGTCAGTAATCCAAGCATTATGATGTGCAATACCAACTTGGCCACCCCAATGACTCGTTAACCAGTTAGTTGATAAATCTGTGAGTATTCTTTGGTTGGTATTATTTGTATACCTAGTTACAATAAATAAAGTGTACTTACTAGAATTGGACCAATTATGATTTGAAAATACTGGAAAAGTAATACTTGAAGCAGTTGTTCCTTGTAAAACCACATTGTTTTTTAGCGTTGTATTGACTACTGTTGAAACGCCGCTCATAGTTGCGTTATAACCATTACCAGTTTGATCGGTCCATGTGGTTGGAGTGGCGCCGCTTGCAAATTCACTCGCCATATAATGTGCCATCGCTCCTTTAACTGGCAACACTTTAAATGTTAAAGTACCTGCTATTGTAAAAGTATGTACTGTGTAACCATTCACTGTTGAAACGACTCCACCAGTTGCAATCTGTGGTCCAAGGTATCTTATAATGACAATGCCATCTGAACCTGAATTACCAGCCCCTGCACTCAATGTTCCTTGACCACCTGCGCCTTTATTATTTGTATAACCAAAAGCGGCTGAATTGGAAACTGTAACTGCAGCTCCAGGGGTTCCGTTTCCAGAATTACCAGAACTACCATTACCACTATAAGTTACTGTGCCAGAAGTATAACTAGGATTGGCATAATTTGCGCCGCCACTTGCTAAATAATTATATGTATTTGAATTTGGATTTTGACCTAAGCCACCATAATAACCACCTCCTCCTCCACCACCGCCGCCGCCGTCACCAGAATAGGCAGTCCCTGTTCCTCCGTTCATACTTGTTCCATTAACACCACCTGATTGTGTGGTACCACCACCTGGTGCGACCACATCATTTGCAATGCCTTCATTGGATCCACCTCCACCAGCACCACCTCCTGCAACCACAAAATAAACATTCGTTGTACTATTGTAAACCCCTGACCATCCACCACCTCCGCCACCACCGCCTGAACATCCACCACCGCCGGCATTGCCACCTGAGCCGCCACCATTGGTACCTCCAGCTCCGGCTCCATCATTAGTAAGACAGCCTCTACCACTTATTCCACCGCCACCAATTGCGATATTTAAAACGCCTCCACTTGCATTATTAATTTTTGTAAACACTGCTCCGCCACTTCCACCACCACTTCCATAATTACCATCCGTACCTCCAGGTCCTCCTCCAGCGCCCACTGCTAAAACCTCAATAGAACTTAATGTTTTATTGAAACTACTAGCATAGTTCGTAGGTTGAAAGCTTGGCATAACAATTTGTGCATGAATTTGAAACATGCAACATAGCATCAAGCAAAAAAGAAAAGTTTTTTTCATCTTAGTTCTTATTGCATATCGCCTCCAGTGATAAACGTATTTGTAACAGGACTTACAATAGTGACTATTGCGTATTGTCCACCTGTTTTAGTATAATTTGATCTATTAACTACAGTCACACCAGAACCTGCAATAGTTACTGTACCTGCACCATACTGAACAATCATACAGTTGAACCCTGCAGTCAAGCCAGATGGAATCGTTAAAGTAATTGCAGATGCATTGTTCATTGTAATCACTCTTCCATTATCCCCTTGAACTAAAGTATATGCTGTTCCTGTTTGTGCGTTCACTGCAGCATTCGCACCAGTTAAAGTTCTTGTACTAGCTAATGAAACAGTTGTACCATCATCGGTAATTGCACTTGGCGTAATAGCAGTTGCAGAAGAATATTTAGGAAGTGCGTTGGTAGTACCTCCAGAAATAGAAGAACTTGATGCAGCCCAACTTGCTGTACCATCTGCTGATGAAGTTAAGATATACCCATTTGCTGCGCCTGATGTTAATTTTATACTCGAAGCTGTGATCGAACCTGCTGCAGTTATATTACCACCACTTGCTAGTGTAATATTTGTCGCTGTGCCTAATGCACCTTTATTACTATTGATCTTAATACCGCCAGTCAAACGGAATGTACCAAAGCCATCATTATTGTCTACAAAATCACCATCATCCGATAAGGTTAATCCTTGTCCAGTAGTTCCAGCTGAATTGACTGTTAAATTATTATTGATAACTGTTGATGCCGCAGAAAATGTTTTTATACCGCCTACAGTTTGTGCAGAAGATAAATCAACAAAACTAGGTGCAGTCCATGAAGCTGTATTTGAACCGTTAGTTGTTAATATATACCCATTGGTGCCTGCTGTATTTGGATAAGTAATAGCCCCTGTTTTAATAGAGCCCGTTAAATTCATATTACCTGAAGATGTTAATCTCATTTGTTCTGTTGTTGTTCCTGCAGATGTTCTCCAAAAAGATAAATCTGTGATTTCAGCACTACTTCTCTCAGTTCTCATTCTCCATGCAGAAGAATACCAGTTAAAAGAAAGTTCATTGTTATATGGATCTCCAGGGAAAGACATTTTTATACTTTCAGATTCTCTTCCTCCATTTACAAATAATCTGGTATTATTATCTGAATTCAATCCAGAATACGAACTAGGATTTCCGATACGAATACCTGTACCATCATCAGTAATTAAACTATTCCCCAATGTTGTTGTAGATCCATTAAACTTAGGAATATAGTTTGCTGTTCCTGATCCACCAATACCTGTTGCTGCAGCAACCCAACTTGCTGTATTTGAACCGTTAGTTGTTAAAACATACCCATTGGTGCCTGCCACATTCGGATACGTAATTGCTCCCGCTGTGATAGTTCCATTTGTTTTAACATTTGTAACTGCTGAATTACCCAACTGAATCGTATTACTAGTTGATACATTTGCGCCATTACCTATTGCTGTAGCATTTGTCAAACCGTCTGCAGAATTTGCGCCATATCCAATTGCAGTTAAATAAGACCCAGTTGCATTAGTTTGCAATGCATTATACCCTATAGCAACATTATAATTACCCGTAGTATTTAGTCTTAAAGCATAATATCCTAATCCAATACTTTGGCTACCAGTAGTATTATACCTAAACGCTTCCGTACCCATAGCAATATTATAACTACCCGTTGTGTTAGCCATTGCTGTATTATTACCAAAAATAAAGTTTTCAGCACCGGTACTATTTCCACTAAATGTATTAGAATTACCACCTAGTACAATATTTGATGAAATGGAACCAGCTCCTAATTTAATAGAAGCACCATTTATAGTTGGTGCCGTAATCGATGATGCCGTAATCATACCGCTAGTTTTTACATCAGTAACTGACCCATTCCCTAATTGTATAGTATTACTAGTTGATACATTTGCGCCATTACCTATTGCTGTAGCATTTGTCAAACCATCTGCAGAATTGGCGCCATAACCTATTGCAGTGATATTAGTTCCTGTAATATTAGATGTTAAAGAATTATCACCTATAGCAACGTTTCTACTTCCAGTACTGTTATTTCTTAAAGCCCAATAACCTACACCAACGTTATTACTACCAGTTGAATTATACCTGAAACTACCTGTCCCTATTGCTGTTAAATTACTTCCAGTAGAGTTAGCATATCCAACTTCAAAATTACCTAACATTATGTTTGAACTTATTGCACCATTTCCTAAACCAATTTCAAGTCCATTCACAACAATATCATTAGTAAAATTTGCAGCGCCATTTACATCTAATTTAAAACTACTTGAAGGACTTGCTGTATTTATTCCAATACTAGTTCCATTGTCAAAAATCATACTATTGCCCAATGTTGTTGTAGATCCATTAAACCTAGGAATATAAGATGCTGTTCCAGATCCACCAATACCTGTAGTAGGAGTTGTCCATGTTGGCTTACCTACTCCTTGAGAAGTTAATACCTGTCCAGTAGTGCCAGCATCAGTAAATCCTGTAGTATTGGTAGCAGTTTGATAAGGAATTGCACCAGCAACGCCACCAGTCAATGAGTTTGCTGATAAACTTTGTGCAGAGCCATATCCTAAACCAACATTCCAATAATAAATACTTCCATCATAATAAAAACTTACAATGTCTTTTGCACCATTAGTAGTTGATAAAGTAATACCAGATGCAGATCCCAATACTCTGTGTGTACCGCCTGATGGAAGTGCTAAAGTATAAGTGCTACCAGAAGCTGGTTGTGTAACAATTAATGTACCACTAGAACCTGCAGGTGGAGCCGTTGCGCCAAATGATAGGTTACTGTTTGCATTCAAAGTAACACTTGCATTCAATCCCAACATAGGAGCCCAAGTGATTGTTGTACCAGCAGTTAAGGCAACAGGTGAACTTGAATAAACTGGGGCATTGAATGCACCACTTGTTTTAACACTGGTAACATTTGTGTTTCCTAATTGCATCGTATTACTTGCAGTAACAATTGCCCCATTACCAATTGCTGTTGCGTTCGTAATTGATCCACTTGAGTTAGCATAATATCCTAAGAAAGTATTGTAATCATTTGTATTGTCATAACCTGATTTAAAACCAATAGCAGTATTATACCTACCACCTGTATTTTCAAACATACTCATGTATCCAACTGCAGTATTTTCCTCAGTATTAGTTTTATACATGGATCGATATCCAATCGCAATATTTTGTCCTGCTGTTGTTAATGAATTTAAAGTCTCTTGTCCAATGGCTATATTATCATTACCTGTAACAGAAGGTGCGCCTGAACCTATTGCCATACTAGAACTAATTCTTTTTAAAGCTAAATTATTAAATGTAGTTGCGCCCACGTCTCCATTCACTTGTAATACACTTGTAAAAGCAGAAGCAGTTCCTAATCCTATGGCTACGTTTCCGCCATTTGGATTAAGATACAATGGATATTTTGTTGCTAAATTACCAGCGTCGCCTGCTTGTATCCAAGGTTTTGTACTCACAGTACCAAAATCAATAACAGTATTATCCCCACCTCTAATTCTCAAAGCACCACCTGTTTGAGTAGTACCAGTTATTACAGGAGCTGCATTGTTACCATTATTCACTAATAAGGCACTACCGCCTGTTAAAGCAGAGGTAGCAGAATTAATTAATATACTAGTGCCATCATCAAATAATTTACTATTCCCTAATATTGTTGTAGACCCATTAAATTTTGGAATATAACTTGCTGTTCCAGATCCACCAATACCTGTTGCTGCAGCGGTCCAGGTTGCTGTATTTGAACCGTTAGTTGTTAATACATAACCATTGGTGCCCGCCACATTCGGATAAGTGATTGCTCCCGCTGTGATAGTTCCATTTGTTTTAACATTTGTAACTGCTGAATTACCCAACTGAATCGTATTACTTGCAGATACAATTGCGCCATTACCTAAAGCAGTTGCATTACTTAAATTACCCGTTGATACATCAGCGTTAATACCTATTGCTGTATTTGAAGATCCAGTTGTATTTGTAAATAATGCAGCTCTACCTAATGCAGTATTATTATCTCCTGTTGTATTATTGTATAAACTAGCATTACCTAATGCAATATTTAAAGAGCCAGTAGTGTTTGTTGCCATTGTATTAACACCAAGTGCAGTATTGTAATTACCTGTTGTGTTAGCATAAAGTGATTGAAATCCTAATCCAGTATTTTCAAAACCAGTTGTATTATTACTAAGTGACCTTGAACCGAAGCCTGAATTATAACTTGATGATGAACTTAATTTCAATGCATCAAAACCAATTGCTGTATTAAAATTTCCAGAATTAGATGAAAGCGCATTAACACCCAATGCAGTATTTTCGCCTGTATTACTATTTCCTTTACCAATTTTAAGTCCATTCACAACAATATCATTAGTAAAATTTGCAGCACCATTTACATCTAATTTAAAACTACTTGAAGGACTTGCTGTATTTATTCCAATACTAGTTCCATTGTCAAAAATCATACTATTCCCCAATGTTGTTGTAGATCCATTGAACCTAGGAATATAACTTGCTGTTCCAGATCCACCAATCGTTCCACCAGATCCACTAGCAGATAAAACACCAGTAGATGCATCTAATGCTAAACCAGTTCCTAAAGTAATTTCACCAGGAGTACCAGCAGTTAGGGATTTATTTCCAATCAAAGATTTTGCAGACATATTTTGGATCTTCGCATAAGACACGGCTGCATTGGATAATGTTGTTGCAAAACTACCTTTACCACTTCCAGTTACATCACCTGTTAAAGTGATTGTTTGATCCCCTGTATTGGTGCCCGAAGTATTTGAAATAACACCTGCTTGTGCGTCTGTTACATAATTCCTGTTTGTACTTGGAGCAATGTCTGCGGTGGTTGCATCCGCCCCTGCTGTTATCAATCCTTTGGTATCAAAAGTGATTTTTGTTTTTGTTGCACCTGTTATTGCTGCATTAGCGGTCACTTTCCCAGTGAATGCATCATAATCTGTTTTACTAATTAAACCTGCAGTAGTTCCTGCAACGGATGCTAATGGAATATTTAATGAGATGACAGGTGTGGATGAAGCATTTGCAACGGTGGATGATAATGTACTTCCACTTGCAGTAACGGTTAATGCACTTACATTTGACACTGTACCTCCACTTCCGCTTGCAGATAAAACACCTGAAGTTGGATTTAATGCAAGACCAGCACCAATGGTAATTTCACCAGGAGCCGATGCTGCTGAATTGGATTTATTTCCTAATAATGTTTGAACCGATATGGGTGCAATTTTATTTAGTGCGACCGCACCAGTTACAATTTTATCAGAAGTAACTGCGTTATCTGCAATCTTTGTAGATGTTACAGCATTGTCTGCAATTTTTGTAGACGTGATGGCATCATTAGAAATTGTTGTTGCCACTGTACCTGCTGTATTGGTTATATCGCCTGTTAAAGCAGGGAATCTTGCAGCCGCTAATGTACCCGTAACATTCGTTCCAGATAAATTAACTGCAGCAGCAGTAATGGTTTGATTTGAAATTGAAAGATAATTTTGTCCTGATAAAGCAACATCACCTGTATTGGTACCTGATACATTTGCATCAGCCGCTACTGTTAATATTTTATTATTGGTCAACCCACCTGCAATCGTAAATCCTGTTGTCACTGCAGTAGGCGTTACACCGTTGATTGATTTATTTGTTAATGCTTCTGAACCTGTAAGCGTAGCAAAACTTCTGCTATCAACTGTTCCATCTGCTTTTAAGAATTGGGCAGCTGTTCCACCTTGTTTGATAATTGATCCTGCGGTTAAACTTCCTCCTATCACTCCAGCACTACTAATATTAAAATTTGAATTAGCTTGTTGTGTTGTGCTATTTGCAATATAAGAACCGTTACCAGCAGGTAAATCAGATGCGGCTAAAGGTCTAAATGATGGTGCAGCATCAGAACCAGAAGTTGGTCCTGCAAAGAAAGTATTCATTGCAGCAGTTGCAACACCTGTACCACCTTGTGCAGGCGTAATTAAAGCATTGGTTGTTAAGATTGTTGTATTGGCATCTGGTAGATTATAAATTTTTTCTGAACTAGTAGCCCCCGTGAATTTTGTGAATTTATTTCCTGTTCCTCCATATAAAGGAGCAATCACTTGACCTAAATCAGTAGATCCATCAAAACTATTTCCATAAATACTTACTGCTGTAGCAAGTTTTGTTGCTGTTGCAGCATTGCCAGCTAATGCAGCACTAATAGTACCTGCAATAAAATTACCAGAGGCATCTCTTGCAACAATCGTATTGATTGTATTGGCATTGGTCGCAGTCGTAGCAGTGTTCGCAATTTTACCAGCTGTTGAAATTGTTGCTAAGTTAGCATCCGTAATACCTGCTGTACCAGATAAATTAGCATTGGTTAAGCCTGAGATTGAATTGGCCGAAGCAGTAATTGTTTTATTGGTCAAGGTTTCACTTCCATTAAGTGTAGCTACTGTTCCAGATGTTGGTAAAGTTAAATCGGTTGCTGCAGTAGTTTTTAAAGTAATAGCAGCTGCGTTACCTGAACCTGTTGTACCTGTTGTTGTAAATGCAGCACCTGTCAATAAACTACCGCCAAGTGTAATTGTTTTTCCAGTGTTGTCAATACCAGTTCCTCCATTTGCAGGAGCAACGATACCTGTAATTTGTCCTCCAGAAAAAGTGCCACCTTGAATAGCGTTTAATTGTGCTACAGTTGCTAAAGTTCCGCTCGTAGGAACGGTCACATTTGTTGCGCCTGTTGTTGTAAACATTAAACTATTCGCACCACTTGTAGCAAAATTGCCCCCTAGTGTAATTGTCTTACCCGTATTGGCTATCCCTGTTCCACCCTTCTCACCAGATATGATACCATCTACAGCATTTGCATCTATATTTGAAATAGCTCTTTTTACAAATTCTGTATTGGCAATTGTTCCATCATTAGAACTTACTATTGCAGTAGGCACTAGAGGTGCTCCAGTGAATGTTGGACTAATTGCTCTTACAACATCACCTGTTCCTGTTGTAGCAATTTCTTCTACAATACCATTTCCAGCAGATGTTCTACCTAATATTTTTCCTGTAGTAACATTTTGTATTTTGCTATAAGTAATATTTGAATTTAATACTTTATCAGTTGTTATTTTATTATTGCCTATTGTTGTGACACCTAAATTGTCAATGGTTACATCTCCACTCATATCAACGATAGAAGCTACACCCAATGCATTACCTACTATAATTTTTCCACTTCCCATTGCAGATCCTACTGGAGAAACACCAGAAATTGTAGTATTGGTCACATTGGTAACACGTCCTTTTGCATCCACAGTAATGGTTGGTACGACAGTTGCAGATCCATAAGATCCTGCAGTCACACCACTACTAGCAAGTGTTGTAGAGAAAGTACCAACACCTGAACCAGTTAAATCACCAGTTAAATTAATCGTTTGATCGCCTGTGTTGGTGCCACTAACAGTTGCATTATTATTTACCGTTAATGTTTTGGATGTAGTACCTCCAGCTAAAATAAACCCATTTGCTGCTGCAGTTGGGGTAATACCATTGATGGTTTTATTTGTTAAAGCTTCTAATCCAGTTAAGGTTGCTAGTGTTCCTGTAACAGGTAAGGTTAATTCTGAAGCACCAGTTGTTTTTAAAGTAATGTCTGCTGCATTTCCAGCACCAGTTGTTCCAGTTGTTGTGAATGCCGCCCCTGTATTAAAGTTGCCGCCTAGTGTGATAGATTTACCAGTATTATCTACTCCAGTTCCCCCATTTGCACCTAATACAATTCCAGTCACATTGGTGGATGTTCCTAATAAATTTGCAGTAATCGTTCCAGCACTAAAATCTCCAGATGCATTTCTTTTCACAATTTTATTATTCGTATTAGCAGCCGTTGCAGCATTGGCTAAAATTTCTGCTGCATTAATATTAGCTGCTGTAGATCCGCCTACACTAATTACAGTTGGTAAATCTGCAGTGCCGCCTAAATCATTGGCTAATTGTAATTTACCTTTTGAAGTCGTAGTGGCATCTGGTGTAGCACCGTTTGAAATACTTGCAGCAACAAATGCGGTTGTAGCAATCTGAGTGTTGCTAGTTCCAGTAGTTGCTGTTGGTGCTTTTGGGGTGCCTGTAAATTCTGGTGAAACCAAAGGTGCTTTTAAATTTAAAGAGGCGACGGTATTCGAACGAATTGCATAAGGCAATAACATAGCAGCAGTATCTGCATTGTTTACTTTAAGAATTAATCTGTCATCTGCAGCAGTTTTATTATAATAGCTTGACAACATGCTAGCAGTGTCCGCAATATTCACTTTTAATGCTTCTGCAGTTAACGCCCTTGTTTTTTCGGCGTTGATACTATTTACGGTATTGCTTCTAATTGCATAAGGAGATAGCATCGTGGACGTATCTGAGATATTTAATTTTTCATTGATAAAGTTTGTCGTACTAGATCTAAGCGCATAAGGAGATAACATAGAAGCTGTGTCACTATATTTTACACGTAATGCTTCTGCAGTCAATGCCCTTGTTTTTTCAGCATTGATACTTGTTTCAGTATTTGAACGAATGGCATAAGGCAATAACATTGAAGCAGTATCGGCAATATTTACTTTTTCATTAATAGATGCAACTGTATTTGAACGAATTGCATAAGGCAATAACATGCTTGATGTATCTGCAATTTTTACACGCAAATTCTCTGCAGCTATAGCCCTTGTTTTTTCTGCATTAATGCTTGTTTCGGTGTTTGAACGAATCGCATATGGCAATAACATTGTAGCAGAGTCAACTATATTTATTTTTTCATTAATAGACGCAACCGTGTTTGATCGAATGGCATATGGCAATAACATTGCAGCTGTATCTAAAATATTCACTTTTTCATTGATACTTGCTACCGTATTTGAACGAATCGCATAAGGGGATAACATAGCAGTCGTATCAATATATTTTACACGTAAATTCTCTGCAGCTATAGCCCTTGTTTTTTCTGCATTGATGCTTATTTCTGTGTTTGATCGAATGGCATAAGGGGATAACATCGCAGTTGTATCTGCAATGTTGACTTTGGTATTAATAGATGCAACTGTGTTTGAACGAATCGCATAAGGCAATAACATTGCAGCTGTATCTACGATATTTACTTTTTCATTAATGCTTGATTCGGTATTGGAACGAATCGCATAAGGGGATAACATTGCAGTCGTGTCAATATATTTTACACGTAAATTCTCTGCAGCTATAGCCCTTGTTTTTTCTGCGTTGATGCTTGTTTCTGTGTTCGAACGAATGGCATAAGGAGATAACATTATAGTCGTATCTGCAATGGGAAGTTTGGTATTGATAGATGCCACTGTATTTGAACGAATTGCATAAGGCAATAACATTGAAGCTGTATCTAAAATATTCACCTTTTCATTGATGCTCGCTTCTGTATTGGCAAGTTTTGCATAAGGCGTTAACATAGAAGTCGTATCTGAATATTTTACACGCGCATTCTCTGCAGCTATAGCCCTTGTTTTTTCTGCATTGATTGAAGCAACTGTATTAGATAGAACCGCATAAGGAGATAACATGTTTGCTGTATCTGCAATGTTGACTTTGGTATTGATTGATGCAACTGTATTTGAACGAATCGCATATGGCAATAACATTGAGGATGTATCTAAAATATTCACCTTTTCATTGATAATTGCTACCGTATTTGAACGAATGGCATAAGGGGATAACATCGCAGTCGTATCTACAATATTGACTTTCCCATTAATGCTTGTTTCTGTATTTGAACGAATGGCATAAGGGGATAACATCGCAGTCGTATCTGCAATATTGACTTTTAAGTTTTCTGCAGCTATTGCTCTTGTCTTTTCTGCATTGATCGAAGCTACCGTATTGGATCGAATGGCATAAGGGGATAACATAGTAGCCGTATCCGAATACTTTACACGCAATGCCTCAGCAGCCAATGCCCTTGTCTTTTCTGCATCAATACTAGTCTCTGTGTTTAAACGAATGGCATAAGGTAATAACATCGCAGTCGTGTCTACAATATTGACTTTGGTATTATTAGTAGCCGCGGTATTTGCACTTAATGCATAAGGGGCAAGCATTAAAGCTGTATCTGTATAATTTACTTTTCTTGTATTTAACGCATTAGCACTATCAATGATAGATTGTTTATTATTATTGATTCTGTTAGAAAGTGATACCGTATCTCTTGCAAAACGATTACTTAACATTAAAGCAGTATCTGTATATTTTACACCAGCTACTGTAGCCAAATAAGGAGCAATGATTCCTGGAATTTGTGCTGAATCTAATTTAATATTAATTCTTTTAGATAAACTTGCAGTATCCACTTTTCTCAAATAGGGATTCAACATACTCGCCGTATCAGAAATATTGACTTTTAAGGAAGTAGCATTATTAGCAGTTAGGTTGATTGCATTAATACGATTGGATAATGAAACCGTATCTGTACCAATTCGATCAGTTACATATTGCGTATTCGCCAATAAACCAGTGGTAGGAAATGAAATATTACTTGCGCCTGTGGTTGTGATGGTGATATCACCCGTACCCTTGAAAGTTAGATTTTGTCCAAGCGTAATAGTTTTGCCATCATTATTAACTCCAGTTCCTCCTTTTGACCCGGGCACAATGGTGCTGATAGACATGGCCGAATCTGCCACAGTTGCTTTAGAAGAAAAAAGTGCATAAGGTACAGTCCATAATTGTTCAGTGCCTATATCAATATAATTATTATCTGCTGTCCAACCAATACCTGGTATGGTAGGTTCAATAGCAATTTGGATATTGACAAAATACAAAGCTTCATTCCAAGCTATCGCTTTTAAACTTGTCACACCAGATGTTCTGGTACCTTTACCAATGACGATGGTAAAAACGCCATCATCAGTGGATACAACTTTAAAAGATTCAGCATAGATCGAACTACCATTTTTTGTGCCTTTTAATAAATTAACTTTAGCATAAATATTTCTACCAGATGCAGCATTGCCATTGGCATCCCTTGCAACTGCTTGAAATAAGATACCATCAGGCGTTATCTGTGCTATCAAATTAGCGTTACTAAATAATGTTGCTAGAACAATTAGAGAAAGAATTTTTTTGAACATATCGTTATATTAAGAATGGATATTTTAAGTTTATTTTATACTTGTAAAGCTTTATACAAAAGCTTTTTTGAGGATCATTTTACTTTGCTCTTTGTTACCTGATATCATGTTATTAAATTCTTCATTAGATGAAAATCCACAAATAGATATAATGGATTGAATAGGCAGTTGCGCATTCACAGGATTGGTGAATTCATCCCAAAAATGCTGAAAACGATACATTTCAATTAAGGCATCAAAGCCAATTTCAAAATTCTTGGTTGTAAGTTCGTCAAGTTCTATATTAGAAATATTTAATATACGTGCAAGATTTTGCTTATTGGCAGACTTGTGCAAATAATACTTATTTGAGAAAAAATGGTGATCAAAAAGTAATTTTACACGTTGCTCTTTGGGACCAAATTTAGAGACCAATAAATTGGCAAGTTTCTTCATCAATTGCATAAAAAAGAAAAATGGTTAAGCTACAATTTGCTTAGAATT
>CAINOI010000016.1 GCA_903851465.1 uncultured Bacteroidota bacterium | reverse complement strand
CGAAGGCGGTAGTGCTATTCTATTCCAGCATTTATTTTGGTTCTTAGGTCACCCAGAAGTATACATTATCTTGTTACCAGCAATGGGAATGTCTTCAGAGATTTTATCGGTAAACAGCCGTAAGCCGATCTTTGGATATATGGCGATGGTGGGATCTTTATTTGCCATCACAATACTTGCCTTCTTGGTATGGGCACATCACATGTTTGTAACCGGACTAAATCCTTTCTTGGGATCTGTATTCGTGTTGCTTACCTTGTTGATTGCTGTTCCTTCTGCGATTAAAGTGTTTAACTGGCTCACTACTTTATGGAAAGGAAGTATCAGATTTACTCCAGGCATGTTGTTTGCAATTGGATTTGTAAGCTTATTCATCAGTGGAGGATTAACAGGAATTTTCTTAGGAAACTCTGCGCTTGATATTCATTTACATGATACCTACTTTGTAATCGCTCACTTCCACATTGTGATGGGTGTGGCATCGTTCTTCGGAATGTTTGCAGGGGTTTATCATTGGTATCCTAAAATGTTTGGTCGTTATTTAAATAATACACTAGCGTATATCCATTTTTGGGTAACCATCATTGGTGCATATTTGATTTTCTGGCCTATGCACTACGAAGGATTAGCAGGTATGCCTCGCCGTTATTATGATTTTTCAAATTGGGAATCATTTAAAATGTTCGGAGGATTAAATCAATTCATTAGTATTATAGCTTTAGTTGTTTTTGCTGTTCAAATATTATTTGTAATCAACTTCTTTTACAGTATCTGGAAAGGAAGAAAAGTTACAACTCAAAATCCTTGGGAAGCAAATACATTAGAGTGGACAACGCCAATCAGACCTGAACACGGTAACTGGCCTGGAGAACTTCCAGAAGTACACCGCTGGCCATATGATTATGCAAAAGACGGAAAAGATTTTATTCCGCAAGATGTACCAGTAGGTGCGGATGAGAGCAAACATTAATATAAAAAGTGCAAGATAAAAACCCCATATCCAATTCAACATCGTTTGTATTGGCAAGTAAAGTGAAGGATTATTTTTCCTTAATCAAATTCACTTTAAGTTTTATGGTGGTGTTTAGTACGGTAATCAGTTACTTACTTGCGCCAAATATCAGTTTTGATCTGATACAAGTTCTTTTACTTTTTGTTGGTGGATTATTAGTTACAGGTTCAGCAAACACCATTAATCAGATTCTTGAAAAAGACACTGATGCAATGATGAAACGAACATCTAATCGCCCGGTTGCAAGCGGCAGAATGACTGCTCAAGAAGCATGGATCTTCGCTGCAGTTTCGGGAGGTGTTGGTTTGTTGATTATGTATACTTTCAGCAAAGAAGCCATGTGGTTAAGTTTGATTAGTTTGGTTTTATACGGTTTTGTATATACGCCACTAAAAAAAATAAACTCAATTGCAGTTTTAGTTGGAGCTATTCCTGGAGCATTACCTTGTTTGATCGGTTGGGTTGCAAGCTTTGGCGAAGGAAATGCAAACAACTGGATTGGTGGCTGGATTTTATTTGCGATACAATTTCTATGGCAATTCCCGCATTTTTGGGCAATTGCATGGGTAGCACATAAAGATTACAGCGCAGCAGGTTTCAAACTTTTGCCAAGTGATAAGGGACCAACAAAATTCACTGCTATACAAACAATCATGTATAGCGCTTTAATGATACCAGTAGGATTACTTCCTTACATTTATCAGATAAGCGGTATCGTTAGTATGTGGATTGTTTTGGGATGTAACTTATTTATGCTTTTTGTAAGTGTACTTCTGTTTATACGAATGGATGTAGCATCAGCAAGAAGAGTAATGTTCAGTTCTTATTTTTATTTAATGATCGTTTTTTTAAGTTTATTCGCAAATAAAGTTTACAAAAGCGATAAACATAAGTTTGATAATCAAAATATTGAGGTATGGAAACAGAGGTAATCAAACCAAAAAACAAAATTCATCCACACAAGTTTACTTTGTGGGTGGGAATAGGAAGTATTGTAATGATGTTTGCAGGGTTAACGAGCGCATACATAGTAAAGCGTAATCAGGCGAACTGGCAAACGTTTGATATCCCTTTCG
>CAINOI010000015.1 GCA_903851465.1 uncultured Bacteroidota bacterium | reverse complement strand
CGAACCCTTGGTACAGTTTAACCCGTACGGCAGTTTAGCAAACTACTGATTTCAGCCACTCATCCACCTCTCCTCCGAAACCTCTTTCGAGGGGTGCAAAAATAAGCACTAGAAAGTTAAAATCCTAAAAAAAGTCCGGAATAAACTAAATAAAGTTCATTCCGGACCAATATCTTATTTGCTTATCTATCAGGAGCTTCAGTCGATTTTGGAGCCTACATAGCTGCCAACTGTACTTTCTGTGTCAACTCCATCACATTCTCTCTGAACATAGAGTCAGTATCCATTAAATCCTTCACCGTTTGGCAAGAGTGGATAACGGTCGTGTGATCACGTCCACCAAAATGCTCTCCGATTGTTTTTAATGAATTCTTAGTGAATGCTTTTGCAAGGTACATAGTGATTTGACGTGCTTGTACAATCTCACGCTTACGAGTTTTTTGTAACAATTTGTCATAAGGCACTTCAAAGAATTCACATACCATTTTCTGAATAGCGTCGATCGTGATTTCCTTGCTACTTGTTTTCACAAAGTTGCGTAATACCTTCTTCGCTAATTCAACATCAATTTCTTTCTTATTTAAAGAAGACTGTGCTAATAATGAAATCAACGCACCTTCTAATTCTCTTACATTCGTGTTAATATTGTATGCCACGTACTTCACCACTTCCTTAGGCATATCTAAGCCATCGGCCTTCATCTTCTTTTCTAAAATCTCTATTCTTGTCTCGTAGTCTGGCACTTGAATGTCTGCGCTCAAACCCCATCTGAATCTACTTAACAAACGCTCTTGTAATCCTTCTAAATCTTTTGGTGCTTTATCAGAAGTCAACACCAACTGCTTGCCACTTTGATGTAAGTGGTTGAAGATGGCAAAGAATGCATCTTGAGATTTTTCTGCTCTGTTAAAGAACTGAACATCGTCAATGATCAACACATCTATTAACTGATAAAAATGTATAAAATCGTTGATGGCGTTGTTACGGCTATGGTCTTGGAACTGATTGATGAATTTCTCAGAACTTACGTATAAAACCACTTTATTTGGATGGATGCGTTTAACATCGTTTCCAATGGCTTGAGCCAAATGTGTTTTTCCTAGTCCTACCCCACCATAAATGACCAATGGGTTGAATGAATTAGCGCCCGGCTTTTCTGCTACTGTCTTACCAGCACGACGAGCAACTCTATTACAGTCACCCTCAATGAATGAATCAAAAGTATAATTATGATTTAATTGAGGATCAATTTGCATTTTCTTTAATCCTGGAATCACAAATGGATTCTTTACAGGACTGTCAATCACCAACGGGAAATTCATCTCGTTGTTATTGTATGTTTTCATGCCACTTGCTGGCACATCCATTGAACCTTTATTCTTTGAACCATTTGCGCCACTATCCACCATGATACGATACTCTAACCTAGCTTCCTTACCAAGCTCGCGCTTTAGGGTCTTAGCTAATAAGTTGACGTAATGTTCTTCAATATATTCGTAGAAAAATTGGCTTGGCACCTGGATCATTAAGACCTGGTCTTTCAATTCAACTGGTTGGATAGGCTCGAACCATGTCTTGAAATGCTGCCATTCAACAATATCCTTGATGATCTTTAAACAATTTGCCCAAATTAAATCTGCACTATTAGCCATTTCTTAAATCTAAACCTTTAAACGTGAATAAGTAATAATTTTCCTCCGTAGACTAATTTCTAGTAAACCGGTATGCGAATATGGACTCTTTATGTTGAAAAAAAAACTTTTTTTTTTCGTTTTTTTTACATGTCTCCTAAACGCCAATAAATATGGGTCTTCTTTCAATTCTGTCAGGCGTTCAAGGTATATATATTTTCTTAAAAATGACCCATTTATCCACTTATTTTTTTTCAAGTAACCCCAAAAAATAAAGAAGCAAATGGCTTCCGGGAATTGTTTTGATTCATCACCAAACAGTTATGGGCAATTATCGCTACCTTTATAGCTATAAATTATACTATGAGCTACGAATTAGTCGGCAAATTGATTGCCAAATACGAGACCATCCAAAGAAAAGAGACGTTTAAAACCAGAGAATTTGTGATTGAGAAGTCAGAAGACATCAATGGCAAAACAATCACAAATTACGTAAAATTTCAATGTGTTCAGGACAGAACCACCATGCCCGACCGATTCAATATCGGGGATACAGTGAAAGTGCTCTTTAATATCAAGGGTTCTAAGTGGAACAAGGACGGAAAAGACAACTATATTACCAATTTGGATGCCTGGAGAATGGAAGCAGTTGCCCTAGGTGGCGATGTGGCTCCTTCTGACGCTGGCGCCTATTTTGATATGCCTGCAGGCGATCCAGCTGAAGGCAGCGACGACTTGCCATTCTAAAATAGTTTAGGCATCTATTAAGTCTAGATACAGCATTTTTTTAGGATAAACACCTAACCCCTATGCAAACAACGATACAACTAAGAGTTACTCCAACCGACGCAGCCAATGCGTCGGTTTTATTAGCAGCTATAGCGCAACAACTAGCCCGATCCAGTAGCCAGATCAAGGGCTATCATATTTTGAAGCAATCCATCGACGCCAGAAGCCGTCAACAAGTATGGATCAACTTAACGCTTCAGGTTTTCATCGAAGAGCCAGTTTCGGATCGACAAATTGAACCCTACCTTTTCCCTATTCTTCCAAAAAATGCGAAAGAAGTCCATATTATTGGAGCAGGACCTGCGGGCTTATTCGCAGCACTTGAATGTATTCAATTAGGCTTAAAACCAATTGTCTTAGAAAGAGGTAAAGATGTCCGAAGCAGGAGAAGAGACTTAGCAAGATTAAATAAGGAAGGCATCGTAGACCCCGAAAGTAATTATTGCTATGGCGAAGGGGGCGCAGGCACTTATAGCGATGGTAAACTATATACTAGAAGCAACAAAAGAGGTAGTATTGATAAAATCTTAAGCTTATTTTATCAGTTTGGTGCTGACGAAACGGTTTTGTATCAAGCACACCCTCATATTGGCACTAATAAACTACCTCAAATTATTACTGCCATGCGCCTACAAATTGAGGCATCTGGTGGTCAAGTATTATTTGAAAAAAAATTAGTTGACTTTGACATTGAAAAAGAAAAAATTTGTCGCATACATTGTGCAGATGGGGATAGCTTCGAAGTGCAGGCCTTGCTACTTGCAACTGGTCATTCTGCTAGAGATATTTTTGAATTGTTTCATCAAAAGCAAGTATTGATTGAATCAAAACCTTTTGCATTAGGTGTGCGAGTGGAACATCCACAACATGTGATTGATCAAATACAATACCATTGCTTGACGAGAGACCCCAACCTCCCTCCAGCGGCATATAGCTTGGTGGAGCAAGTGAATGATCGTGGGGTATTTAGTTTTTGTATGTGTCCAGGAGGCATCATTGCCCCTGCAGCCACAGCACCAGGAGAAATTGTAGTGAATGGATGGAGCCCTAGTAAAAGAAATAATCCTTACGCCAATAGTGGCATGGTGGTTCAAATAGATTTACCAACTGCAGCCAAGTTTTTAAAGCAGGCAACAAAGAAGGAAGTGGATTTAAATCATCCGCTTTTATTATTAGAATTTCAACAACATGTAGAACAGCAGGCATTTAAAAGTGGTGGCGGATTACAAGTAGCCCCTGCTGCAAGGCTTGTAGATTTTTGTAAGCATAAAGTATCCAACAACTTACCAGATGCGAGTTATTTACCTGGCTTACACGCAGCAGACCTGAGTGACGTATTACCAAAATTTGTACACGAAACTTTACAAAATGGATTCATGGCATTTGGCAAAAAAATGAAAGGTTACTATACCAACGACGCTATTGTAGTGGCCACTGAGAGCAGAACCTCTTCTCCAGTGCGTATTCCAAGAGATGAAACAAATTTTCAGCATCCTCAAATTAAAAACTTATATCCATGTGGTGAGGGTGCTGGCTACGCAGGCGGAATCGTAAGCGCCGCAATGGATGGCCAGAAACTAGCACAAAGCATTGCGGCGCAATTGAAGTAAAATCTATTTTTTTAGTCTTCTGGTTTGTCTTTTTTACTAATCAACAATCCGTCTTGAATTAATTTGTTTTGTTTAAAGGAAGCTAATTCTTTTGCTAAGTCCCCATTCACATCCCTTGTTAAAGTTAATTGAGGCTTCCCTGCATTCACCCAGGCAGTAAACCAAAAATCAGCAATCATATTCGCAGATGCAATTAATTGAACATTCACCGTATTGCCTAAGGCTTTTGCATACGCTTCTGCAAATGGTTTTGTATATGACTTCACTTCTTTACCATAACGCATTTGATTGCGGTACTTGGTATCAGGGGTGAACTGCTTTGTTACTTCTGTTTCTATAGCTAACATTTGCGGTACCAATAAATGTGCCTTACGAATATCCATCCAAAGTGCTTGAGCTGGATTCTTAACATATTTTGCTTGATGCGGATTGTACAACATAAACTGATCCAAATTAATTTCAGGAATAAAAGTCTCCCACATATGGTGTAATCCTTTTTGTCCTGTCAACTGTCCATCATAGTTCATCGTCGTATGCAAAGGCACATGTAAATCTGCCACATAATGACCTAGATCTGCAGCATAAAATAAAATACTGTCTTTGTTCTTGGATTTAAATGCGGCAGTTAAATTATCCAATTGTACCATCGCATTATAAGGACCCCATCCCCATTTGATTAAACTATCCTTACCATATTTTTTTAAAGCGGCATCCCATTCAACTGGCATTTCATTTGCTGCATTTGGACCAAATGCTTCTAAATCAATAAAGTGTTTCGTATCCTCTGTTTTATCTTTATTCCTTCTAATGTCAGGACGAGGCGCGTTCGCTACTAAATTATCCATGTCCGCATAGAAAAAACTACGCATTGGTTCAGGTAAATTATAGATTGCAATTTGATGGATGGTCCGATGTACTAAGAATCCCCAGCTTGAAAGACCTACTAAGGCCACCAATAAAAAAACATTGAGCACCGATTTTTTTGAGTACATAATCTAAATATTTACACGAATATACCCCAATATACCGAGCATATATTCTTCCAGCTCCCCCATTTTTCCGTTCATAAAAATTGAAGCCTCTGAATTTCTAAAATCAGTGTACATTTAGTTCAAATTAAATGCTATGGAGCCATTATTAAGTTTATCCCATTTGGTGAAACATTATGCCACACAAAAAGCGGTGGATGATATTAGTTTCGATATTCAAAAAGGCAGCATTTTTGGTCTACTCGGGCCCAATGGTGCTGGTAAAACAACCTTACTAAGAATGATTACTGGTATCTTTTATCCAGATAGCGGAACCATTCAATTGGATGGCAAGCAATTTGATCCATTAATGGATATTCGTGAGATTGGTTATATGCCAGAAGAACGAGGTCTCTATAAAAAAATGAAAATTGGAGAACAAGCATTGTACTTGGCGCAATTACGAGGCTTATCCAAAGCGGATGCCATGGTAAAAATCAAATACTGGTTTGAGAAATTTGAAATGCAAAGCTGGTGGAATAAAAATGTAGAAGATTTAAGTAAAGGGATGAGTCAGAAATTACAATTTGTCATTACGGTTTTACATGAACCTAAATTAATTATTTTGGATGAACCATTTAGCGGGTTGGATCCTTTGAATGCGAACTTAATTAAGGATGAGATTTATAATTTAGCAAAAAAAGGTGCGACCATTATTTTTAGTACCCATCGTATGGAACAAGTGGAAGAAATTTGCGACCATATTGTTTTAGTGAACTTAGGTAAAAAAATATTAGACGGCACTGTAGCTGATATTAAACAACAGTTTAAAGAATACATCTTTGCGATTGAAACAAGCCAACCTGAACTCATCAATGACAACACCTTGTTCAGTATATTAGATAAAGCGGATAAAAATCCTAATAAAATTTTGGTCAAACTTAGCCAATCTGTCGCTTCCAATGAAGTGTTAACATACTTGATTGAACAACAAATTCCTATCATTAGTTACAATGAAGTGCTACCTAGCTTAAACGATATTTTTATACAATTAGTAGAAGACACCCACGCAAAAGCAAGGGCTTTTCAAAACATTTAACTACCGTCCACTAAGTTGATGAAAGAATCAACTTAGTTCATACTCAAAAAAATATTTTATGCATAAAATTTGGATTATTATACAAAGAGAATACACCAGCAGGGTAAAAAATAAGCGTTTTTTATTGGTTACTTTTTTAGTACCCTTATTAATGGTAGGATTGATTGTAGGATCTGCCTATTTTTCATTTAAAGGCACCGAAGAACGAAAGATCGCGGTGATAGACCCAAATGGTTTTTTTAAGAATAAATTAAAAAATAGTACGCAACTTAAATTTGAATTCCCAAAAGAGGTGGATACAAGTAACTATCAAGCAAAAGGCTACTCCGATATTTTACTAATGCCCGTTTTTGAAGGAGACAAAAAAGCTGACTATATTTTAAGATCTAAGAAATCGATGGGCTTTAATTTGCAAGAAAGTATCAGCAGAAAAATTAATGCAGCGATTGAAGACCAAATGCTAGAAAAAGCAGGAATCCAACAAAGTATTTTAGATTCAATTCATCAATCTGCACAAATAGCAGAATTGAAGGCCTATGAAGATGAAGGTAAAAAAAGTAAAGAAAGCAATGCAGGTTTAGCGATGGCTATAGGATACGCGAGCGGTCTATTAATCTATATTACGATGTTTATTTATGGCACCATGGTATTGCGTGGAGTGATGGAAGAAAAGACAAATCGTATTGCCGAAGTGATAGTGAGCAGTGTAAAACCATTTGAATTGATGCTAGGTAAAATCATTGGCATTGGTGCAGTTGGATTGACTCAATTTTTAATGTGGATCATTGTTGTGATGACATTGACTGGTGTAGGCTTTGGATTATTACCAGATGATATGCAAAGTCAAGTACAACAATTACAACAATCTGGTGGACAAATGGGCGCAGCAGGATTGGCACAGGCAAGTGAATCAGCAAAGAATATATATGCTTTTCAACATGTAATATCGACTACCAATTGGCCTTTAATTATTGGTTGTTTCTTGTTTTATTTCTTGGGTGGCTTTTTATTCTATGCTTCTTTGTTTGCAGCTGTTGGTAGCGTAGTGAATGAAGACCCACAAGATGCGCAAAGTTTAATGTTCCCTATTACTATGCCAATTATATTCTCCTATATTATTACCAATGTGGTGATACAAAATCCAAATACGGCTATGGCTTTTTGGGCGAGTGTGATACCATTCAGTTCCCCAATGGTAATGATGGCTAGAATTTCTTATGGTGTACCCTCCACAGTCCCTTATTGGGAGCTGGCATTGAGTATGCTGACATTGATTGCCGGATTCTTATTAACCACTTGGTTGAGTGCAAAAATTTATCGAACAGGCATTTTAATGTACGGCAAAAAAGTCACCTGGAAGGAAATGTTCAAATGGGCATTCGCAAAATCGTAGATTTTGTGAAATATTTTCCTAGTTCGCAAAATCGTAGATTAAAGTGCAATACGAATATTCACCCCTGCCCTTGTATTGGTAATTGGTGGTGCGGAAGAAATATAAGGTGTTGCTCTTCTTTGATCAAAGAAGAACTTTAAATTGATCTTGCTATTCAATACGTAATCTATAGAAGGTTGTAGTGTGATTTCTTTTTGTCCACCTGTACCATAAGCATTGGTTTGATCCAATCTACTATTGCTATTATACACATCTCGCATCGCAACATCCAACCTAAGGGTTAAGTCGTTGGCTAATTTATTGTTATTTAAACCTGGAATAGTGAAAGGTAATTTTAATCCTCTTATGCGATAGCTTGTTCCAATAACCCACTCTGTACTATTGTTTTCACTTAATTGATAATCTACTAAACTCAAAGCCAATAAACGACTCTTCTTATATTCAAAACGGATAGACCATTGTGAAACAGTTGTAAGATTCAATCCTATCAAGGGTTCCATTCTTTCACTGATAGTGACATTTGGAATTAAAAAATAAGGTACAAAATTACCACTCACTGTATCTAAGAAGGAGGGTGCACCTAGTCGATTGAGGTCTGCATAAAGCAATGAACTATTGAAACTATTCATTGATAAGCTACCATTATAGCCATGTGTTAATGAGATATTGGAAAATAAATTAGACAAGCCAGGTATTTTAGTTAAGCCATTGTACAATAAATTCCAATTGGGCATAGGCAGCATACCCGAAAAAGGATTTGAGCGAATACTTGAATTAGTTTGATTTAACAATGCTACTTTTTTTGGATCCTTTCCTGTATAGGCAGCAATAAATGAAGGAATCAACACATCCTGGGCATACTTACCATATCCAATCGCATAACCATTTGGGTCTTTCTTTTGATCCCAATAAGGATTCAAAGCAGCTACCCTATTAGAAATTGTAGACCTGTAGTTTTGGAAATTTTTAAACTGCGTTGAAATCATATTTGGATCATGTTTGTCAAAGAAAGTCTTTAACGCAACATAACTAATATTGAAACCACCAGCAGACAATGGATTATTATGTGAACGATATCCATTCATGTTTAAACTTGTGTCCTTATACAATTCTGAATATTCTTTTGTAAAAGTTTTATCAAATTTTAAGTCAATGATTAAGGTTTTAATTGGTTCCAACATCACTCTTGCACTTAATCTTTGATCAAATCCTTGCCTAAACAACATGTTAAAATTGGCATCTTTGGTGAATAAGCCTTTACGTTCTTGGGTATTCAACCAATTGCTATCTGGTTGTTTACCCATGGCATAATCTAACCCAGGTGCAAGTCCATTGAAGTCTTTATCTATAAACTGCACCCCAGACATAAAGCCTGGCAAACGACTATTATAATTCTCTGCATAATCCAAACTTGCATTTTGAACCATGGTCAATAAGCTTACCATAGATTTTATTGGACCAGGAATATCCAACACCTCATTGGCTTTAAGTACCCGCATGGCAATGCGGTCCTGCTTCCTAGCTTCTTTCCATTTTTTATACGCTGAGTCTCTAGCTTTACCTATCAGGCCATTTAATGCATCTTCTTTTTTGATAACCAACTTATTTGATAGCGGATTGGCCTGACTTGGAGTAGGTCTTGCATTGGACAAAGCAGATCGAATGAATTTAGATTTATTGTAGACACTTGTAAAATTAAACTGTGCGTTTATTTGATGCGAAAGCGTGTTTTCAATGGTATTACCCAAAGTCGTTGCTAGTCTGCTTGCGCCTACCCAATTGTAATTTGTGGACACATTATAACTTGCCAAAATCCAATCCGTTAATGGAAATTTACTTGTCGGCAAATCATAGCGCATTGTAAATCGTTGATTATACAAAGTGTTACGACCCCCTCTTAATAACATTCTTGTTAAGGAATCTTTTTTCTGTTTGGTATCTATTCGTCCATCTGGTTCATCAATTCTTGAATTCAAATTAGCGACTACATCTAAGCTCATAGACCTTGTGACAGGCCAACGAAGATTAAAGATGCGCCCCATGGTAAAATACTTATCATAAGTCGTCTCCACTTTTTCTGTTGTACCATCAAATGAATTGACCATCCTTGGGGTATACTCTCCAAATTGACGATCAAAAATAGTGCGATAACTAATTAGACTTGGTGCTGGCGAAAAATTAAAATCTTTAATTAAAGACAGCCAAGGAGATGTTGTTTTGATCCATTTTGTAAATGGCTGAAAAGATTTTCCTGTGTTATTAAAGGTGTAGCCAATCGATCCTCGTTGTTTCACCACCTGATTCATTTCAATCAAAGGACTCGTTTGTTGTAATTGTGAATAGGAATAACTAAAATCTAAATTACTAATACTAAGCATGGTGTTTCTAGCACCAGGCAGGAATCTAACATTGGTAAAGTTTAAAGTTTTAATAGAAGTCTCATCTATCGAAGCTCTTTTAATTGAATCTCTAATAGCACCTGACACAGACTTTATTTTATCAGCATAAAGAATGTCTTTGTTGAAAGGATCAAACTCTGGATTTTCTTGCGTCTTGTTTAAACCTGCAAATACAGGTAATGAAATCTTTACTTGTTTAGGCAATAATTTTCCGGCATCCACATTTGTTGCAATATCCAACTGCGTAAATCCAGTTTTTGCCCGTTCATTCATTTTTTGTTCTATACTACCAAAACCAGAAGTTCTATTATTAACTGACACTGCTACAGTTCCTAAATCTGCTAAATTAAGGTCTACACGGCCCAAAGCAGCCCATGATCCTCGCTCGTCTAAGTTAGATAGCCTTAACTCATTCACCCAAACTTCTGCGTCCATAAAATTCTGTCCAGAAGTGTTTTCAAAGGCAACTAAAATGCCACGAACCTCTCCTAAATTTGGATTACCCATCACAGAATATGTGTGGTTATTGTCTTGAATTTGACTAAACTTGGTATTGAAATTATAATTCTGCTTATCTCGGGCAATTTTAAGTTTTACTAAATCGGTTAAACTTAAATTCATTTCATTTTCTAAAGGCCAAACATCTCTTACTTCTGAAATAGCATAAATTTTTCGTTTAGTGGTCGTTAATGGAATACGAATTTCATAATAGTTGTTTTGAAAATCCTGTCCAATTCTAAGCACGGCTGTGATCACTCCCTTTTCAATAACATCTGGTTGATTTTTATTTTCAGCATGTAAGAACATAGACAGATTACCATAACGACGAATATCAATATTCATTGTTTTAAATACGCCTCTAGGTGTTGTGTTCTTTTGTAATCTATTTAACTGAACACTTAATGCTTGTTCGTTTTGTAAAAGGTTAACACCATTGTTACTTAACAACTGCACACGCTCAATTCCAGGAGGTACCAAATAGTTGACAGGTGTTCTACTTCCATTTTCCTCCAAACTCACCGCAATGGTATTCACCGTGGAAGTATTATTCTCTGGTGTAATCAATTTATACTCCCCTGAATTATCTATATCATAGGCAAATTGCCTCCATTGGTTTCGTACTAAATCCAATTTAGCAAAACGCAATGTAATGGAGTCTTCAAAACCAGTTAAATACATTCTTAAAAAACGAATCGATTTAAAATCTCGAATCCCCCCCATTCTATTAGAGAAAGATTTAATAGGCACTCTAAACAAATACCAATTCTCTATAGATTTTGAGCCATCTGCTAAGGTCACATTCACGGTTTTTGAATCTGTCACATACCTAGTTGTATTCGCTCCTATCCTTCCTTTTTGCAAATCAATTTCGTATTCAAAATAAGCTTCTGTTTCATTCAAAGTATTGTCTCTATTCAAATCTTCATTATCAGGCAATAAGGTGGCAGCACTACTAAACTGACTATTCCCTGCTAAGGCAGAGTTGCCTTGAGGATTATTGAAAAATTTATACCTACTCAAAATATTGGCACCAATGGCATCATAACT
>CAINOI010000014.1 GCA_903851465.1 uncultured Bacteroidota bacterium | reverse complement strand
TGTATATAATTATAAGGCAATTTAATACCATAAAATTTAACAGAATCAGCTGGAAACTAGCTTTAATGTTAAGTATTTGTTAACGATGTTTAAGTTTTTTTCGTAACTTGAAGGCTTAAGTAAAACAAAAAACATATGAAGAAAATTGTAACATCTCTTTTCTTTGCTGTTTTGTGTAGTATTATAACAGCTAATGCTCAGGTTCGTCCAGTAACCGGTACGGTGAAAGATGACAAGGGTAGAGTTGTTGCTAGCGCAACAGTAAAAGTTAAGGGCCAAAATTCAGCTATCGTTGCTGATGAAAATGGTGCATTTAAAATTAATGCAAGTACCACTGCAGTATTACAAGTAAGTGCAGTAGGTTTCAAAAGCACAGAAGTGTCTGCGAAATCTGCAGTAGTGAACGTAGTTTTAGTTAGCGATGAAAGCGAATTAGAAAATGTAGTTGTCACTGCACAAGGTATTCGTAAGAAATCTAAAGAAATTGGATATGCTTACGCAAAAGTTTCAACTGATGAAATCAATGTTGGACGTTCTCCACAATTAGCTCAAGCACTTTCTGGTAAAGTGTCTGGTTTGGCGGTGTACAACGTAAACAACAGTGTTGATCCTCAAGTGAAAATCGTATTACGTGGTTACCGTTCTTTAACTGGTAACAACGAAGCATTGATTGTATTAGATGGTATGCAAACTACCTCTACAGTTTTGTCTTTGATTAACCCTAACGACATCGAAAACGTTACAATCTTAAAAGGTGGTCAAGCGGCTGCTTTATATGGTTCTGCGGGTGTGAATGGTGCAATGATCATTACGACTAAGAAAGGTGCAAAAGGCAAGTTGAAAGTAGCTTTCTCTAATGCTACTAACTTTGAGCAAATTAGCTTCTTACCTCAGTTCCAAGATAAATACGGTTCTGGATCTCACTATGCAACATCTTATGGTGGTGCTGGATACAAGACAGATTATTTAGCTAGAATGGCGGATAACTGGAGACCTTTTGAAAACCAACAATTTGGTGATGCCTTTGATGGTAAAGATCGTGTTGTTGGTCGTGTTGCAGAATCTGGAGATAAATTAATTCTTCCTTATGCTGCTTTAGAAAATGCAAGAAGAAATTCATTTGATATGGGTGTTTCTACAAACAATCAAGTAAGTTTCCAAGGTGGAGATGAAAATAGTACTTTCTACTTATCTGCAGAAAATCAAAAAATCAATGGTATTGTTCCTGGTGATAAGAGCGAAAGAACAGGTATCCGTTTAGCTGCTACAAAGACTTACAATAAGTTGACTGTAGGATATAATGCATCTTATTCTCAAGCAAAATATGACAGAACGACTTCTGACTTCTATTACAATATCATGAACACTGCTGCGAACATTCCAGTAGATAGAATGAGAAATTGGAAAACAGATCAATTTGCGAATCCTAATGGATATTACAATGACTACTACCAAAACCCTTATTTCTCTGCTGATAACTACCGCACTTCATACCAAGATGCAAACATCTCTGGTGCTATTGAATTAAATTACAAAGCAACAAGTTGGTTGAACTTTATGGAGCGCGCAGGTATCATGAACAACTCAAGAATTCAAAAATCTTGGACAGGTAAATTCATCTATTCTGATTGGGCTAAAAACTCAGCATATGTTCCAGCTCCTTGGGATTGGGCAAATGATTATGATGGTATTGACCGTGCAGGTACGGATATCTTAGGTGCTGTAAGTGATTATTCTAAAACTGAGAATGTATTGAACAATGAATTCCAAGCTCAAATGAACAAGGAATTAGGTAAGTTTTCAAACAAATTAGTTTTAGGTTATTCTACTTATCAAAGAAAAACAAAAGAAATTTCTCTTGGATCTAGTTCAGTAGTTGTTCCAGATGTGTACAACGTATCTAACAGACAAGGTGAATTATCTGGTTCTGAGTACAATTCAACTGAAAGAAAATTTGGTTACTATGCAGATTTAACGTCTTCATTTAATAACTATTTGACTTTAGAAGGAATCTTCAGATATGACTATTCTTCTCGTTTCTACAAATCAGATCGTGAGTTAAGCTTATATGCATTCCCTTATTATGGTTTGTCTTTAGCTTTCCAAGCGACTGAAGCTTTCCCACAAATCAAAAGCTGGGTATTGAATGACGCTAAAGTACGTTTGTCTTACAATAAGAATGGTAATGACAACATGACTTTATATGGTTTAGATTTAACATATCCTAACGCATCTGGTTTCCCTTTCGGAAATACAGTGGGTTTAACTGTAGGTAATACTTTACCTGACAATGGATTAAAGCCTGAGTTTGTAACTTCTTATGAAGCAGGTACTGAGTTATCAATGTTTAACAACAGAGTTAATTTAGAATTAACAGCTTATAGCTCTCAATCTAAAGGTCAAGTAATCACCGTTAAAGTGCCTAACACAACTGGTTTCAGTAACTTGTTGATCAATGTTGGTGAAACTAAGAACTGGGGTTATGAAGGAGATTTAAAAGTTCAAGTCATCAGAAAAGGTGCTTTGAAATGGGATTTAGGTCTTAGATATTCATTCAACGACAACAAAGTTGTGAGTTTATATCCTGGAATCAGTCAATTCACAATGAGTGGTTACTCTTATGCATCTACCAACGTAGAAGTGGGTAAGAGCTTCCCATTATTGAAATCATCAGGTTACTACTATAGTGCAACTGGTGCTAGAAGAGTAGATCCAACAACTGGATATCCATTACAAAATACTGCGATGGTTGACAGAGGTAGCACTTTGGCGAAGCATATGGCTGGATTCAGTTCTAAGCTAGGTTACAAAAACTGGAACTTATCTATGAACTTAGAGTATCGTGGTGGAAACGTAATGTATTCTGGTATCGGTCGTGATATGACATTTACTGGTTCTGGTAAGTGGACAGAAAACAGAGCGCCTCATGTATTCGAAAATTCTTACTATTTAGTGAATGGTGTTGAAACGCCAAACACAAGCTTGAATGTTCGTGAATCTGAATATAGCTTATGGGTAGACAACTATCGTTTTATTGCTGAGAACTTTGTAAACAAAGCTTGGTTTATCAAATTGAGAGATGTAAATCTTTCATACAGTCTTCCAGCTGCTTTAGTTGCTAAAACAAAGATTTTCAGTGGAGCTAATGTGTCAGTTTATGGTAGAAACTTATTTACAATTATTGATAGCAAAAACTTCTTTACAGATCCGGAGTTTAGCTTTACGACAGGTAACGGTATTGGTATTAACACATCATTACAAACACCTCCAGTACGTCAATTTGGTTTCAACGTAAACTTTACATTCTAGAAATTAAATTAAAATGATTAAAACAAATTATATGAAACTTAAATCATACTTACTTGTTGCGGTTTCAGTTTTGGCATTTGTTGGTTGTAAAAAGGATTATTTGGATGTGAATACCAATCCTAACCAACTTACGTCAGCTACACCTAGTTTTGTATTAACTGGTGCCCTGAACACAACAACACAGAATTTAGTACTTGCCAATGAGACAGGTAGCTATTTCGCAGGTCAATGGACTCAATCTAATTCTTATATTTTGAGTGCAACAACCTTCTCTTATAACATTACAAACAACGATTTCAATTATTGGGATGGTATGTACGATAACGCACAAGACTACCAATATGTAATTGACAATGCAGATGCTTCTGGACAACCTTATTTTAAAGGACCAGCAAAAATCATGAAAGCAATGTTGTTCCAATACATCGTAGACATGTATGGTAACGCACCTTACACAGAAGCGTTCAAAGGAACAGCTGCTTTAGCACCTAAATTTGATGACCAAAAAGCAATCTATGCGAACTTGGTGACTTTATTAGATCAAGCCATTGCGGATATCAAAGGTTCTACTTTTGATCCTGCTTATGCTTCTTCTGATGTGGTGTTCAAGGGCAACACAACCAACTGGATTAAATTAGCAAATTCAATGAAGTTGCGTATTTTAATGCACCAGTCTCGTGTTACTTCTTTACAATCTTATGTAAAGACCGAATTGAATAAAATTGCTGCTGACGCAACTGGTGTATTAACAGCTGATGCAGGTGTGAACCCAGGTTATATCGCTACAGATGGTAAAACCAATCCATTATACAATCGTTTTGGATACTCTCCAGCGGGCGCGGCTCAATCTTATGGTCGTTTCCCAAGAGTTACAAAAAACTTGTTTGATCAAATGGTAGCTACTGCAGATACTTTTAGAGTGAAGCGTTTGTTGTATGCTGTTGGTGGTGAGAATGGATCTAATCCGGGTGTAAGTGTAAAAGCTGAAATCATGGATAACTACAAAGCTGTACCTTATGGTGTTTCTTCTGGTTATACTGCTCCTTCTACTTCTAACCTTGGGCCAGCTATCATTGTAAAAGGTAAATTTGATGCCCCTTATATTTTGTTTACTGCTACAGAAGCACAATTCTTATTGGCTGAAGCAAAACAACGTTTTGGAGCTGATATTACCTTTACAGGAACAGCGCAGTCTTACTATGAAGCAGGTGTGAAAGCCTCTTTCAAATTAGTAGGCTCAACTGATGCTGCTGCAACTGCATTATTGGCAAGCGGTAAGCAAGATGCTGACTTTACTGCATCTACAGATAAGTTAAAAGCTATTGCCACTCAAAAATGGATTGCTTTAACACATTATTCAGGACTTGAATCATGGACAGAATACAGAAGAACAAATCTTCCTGTAATTCCTCAAATGAATACAGTAACTGATCCAAACAAGCGTCCTTTACGTTTCTTCTACCCTGGAACTGAATTTGGTTCTAACGGTGCAAACGTAACTGCGCAAGGTGCAATTGACATTTTTGCAACTAAATTGTTCTGGGATATCGACTAATTGATCGACATCAAGTATATGAAAATGCCCTCCGGTTTCGGAGGGCATTTTTTTTATAATCGGTTCAGCAGAATAGGAAATTCGCTTATTGATTTTTGATATTTATTTTTGAATTACCTCACCTTCGATGGTCAATTCCAATGGTAATTTTTGTCCTGCAAATTTTACATTTACTTTTTTTCTGAATGCACCTACAGCTGGAGCAGTATAAGTGACTTTAATGCTTCCTTTTTGGCCTTTTAAAATAGGCTTCTGGTCATATTCTGGTTGGGTGCAACCACATTCTGCATTGGCAAATTCTATCACCGCAGGTCTTGCATCGGCATTCGTGTATGTGAAGATCACTGACTTGTGAACCCCTTTAGCAATCTTCCCGAAATTGTGTGCAGCTTTGTCAAATTTAATACCCGATTGAGCTGAACAGAATAAGGCTGCGAGCGAAAAACTAAGGGTTAAAATGTACTTCATAGGGTGCTTTTTTTAATTGTGTTTATGCATGCCAAAGGATCTAAATTTAGGCCCTGGCTTTGTAAAATCAGACACTAAATTATTGAAATTTATGTAATTAACTGATTTTATGTGTTTCTTGATTTTTATTGCATTTTGACCCCTATTTTTGTCAAATGGAATCCAACTTAGAAGCTGTATCTAATCAGGACATGCTTTCGTTTGAAGCATTTCGAAAAACTGTTTTAGAGGACTACCAAACTGCACTTGCAAGTAGAGAAGTGAGTTTGTTGGGTAGGCGTGAGGTATTGACAGGGAAGGCCAAATTTGGCATATTCGGCGATGGTAAAGAAATTGCTCAAGTGGCACTTGCAAAATTTTTTCAAAAAGGTGATTTTAGAAGTGGCTATTATCGTGATCAAACTCTCATGTTTGCATTAGGGACATCTAATGTGGTAGATTATTTTGCCCAATTGTATGCCGATGTAGAAAACGATCCGTACAGTGGGGGTCGAAATATGAATTCACATTTTAGTACTCCTTTTGTGAATGAAAAAGGAGACTGGTTGCCACTAGCCGAGCTATTAAATGTATCTGCAGATATAGCACCAACTGCTGGACAAATGGTGAGAGGTCTTGGACTGGCCCTTGGTTCTAAATTTTTTAGAAATGCCCAACATGAAACTGCATTTGAAGGCTTAACCAATCAAGGAAATGAAGTTTGTTTTTGTACCATAGGAGACGCAAGTACATCTGAAGGACATTTTTGGGAAACCATCAATGCTGCTGGTGTGTTACAAGTTCCATTGGCAGTGATTGTATATGATGATGGGTATGGAATTTCTGTGCCAACCGAATTACAAACGACTAAAGGTTCTATTTCAGAAGCATTGGCTGGATTTGAAAAAAAACCAGGTACCAATGGCATCAAAATATTTACGGTGAATGGATGGGATTATGCTGCACTTTGTGAAACCTTTGAAGAAGGGATTTCCTACACGCGTACAACGCATACCCCTGTTGTGTTTCACGTAAAAGAAGTGACACAGCCTCAAGGCCATTCAACAAGCGGAAGCCACGAAAGATATAAATCGGCAGAAAGATTAGAGTGGGAAAGAAATTGGGATTGTAATAAACAAATGCGTGCTTGGTTGATATTGAATGAACTAGCTACTGCTGAATCATTAGATGTGTTAGAATCAGAAGTCAAGCAAGATGTTCGAGACAAAAAACAAGCTGCATGGGATAAATATATTTTACCAATCAAATCAAAAATTCAGGAAGCAGCTGAGTTGGTATTGACTGGTTTAGATCAGGAAGCACCGATGTATCGTATGATGCAAGAATTGGTTGCTAATAAAGAGCCTTTAAAGAGAGAACTTTTTCGAGCTTTAAATATGGTGTTGGAACAATTGCCACAACATCCTAATGCAAAAGCAATTGGTCAATTTTTAGCAGATTACCATAAAGAGCAAGCGCCTTTTTATAGTAAATATTTGTACAACGAAGGACCAAAGAGTGCATTGAATGTACCAGTCGTGCCGGCAGTAATGGATTCAAATCCAAAGCAGTTGAACGGGTATGAGGTATTGAATCAATACTTTGATTATTTATTTGCCAACAATCCAAAAGTAGTCGCCTTTGGTGAAGACTTAGGTAATATTGGAGACGTAAATCAAGGCTTTGCTGGATTGCAATCCAAATATGGTGTGAATAGAATTTTTGATACAGGTATCAGAGAGCAAACCATCATGGGTCAAGCGCATGGCCTAGCTATGAGAGGTTTGAGACCTATTGCTGAAATTCAATACTTAGATTATTTGATGTTTGGCATACAAACACTAAGCGACGACGTAGCCACTTTACATTACAGAACTGTTGGAAGACAAAGCAGTCCTGTCATCATTAGAACAAGAGGACACAGATTAGAAGGTATTTTTCATAGTGGTTCACCAATGGGCATGATCATTCATGCATTAAGAGGCATATATGTATGTGTTCCAAGAAATATGGTACAAGCAGTGGGTATGTACAATACATTATTAAAAGCCAATGATCCTGCTTTATTAATTGAATGTTTAAATGGTTATCGATTAAAAGAAACAGTCCCATCTAATATCAATGAATTCACCGTTCCATTGGGGATGCCTGAAGTTTTAAGAGCTGGTGAGGATATTACAATAGTATCTTACGGGTCTACATTAAGAATTGTAGAAGATGCAGCGCTACGTTTAGCAGCATTGGGCATTGATTGTGAAGTGATAGACGTTCAAACGCTTTTACCTTTTGATATCAATCATCAGATAGTTGCATCACTTAAAAAAACCAATCGTATCTTATTTGTAGACGAAGATGTGCCTGGGGGTGCTACTGCATATATGTATCAGCAAGTGATTGAAATTCAAGGTGGATATAAATGGTTGGATGCAAGCGCTAGAACTTTAGCTGCTAAAGCACATCGTCCAGCTTATGCAAGTGACGGAGATTATTTTTCTAAGCCAAATACCGAAGAAGTGATTCAGGTAGTGAAGGATATGATGGCAGAATAAATGATTTCGGAATAAAATCTTTGAATCAATAACCTTCTAGCTGTTCCGTATAACTTAATGAACCCAATCTGAATCTTAAAGGAATTTTAATTTTCTTTTCTAACGCACGCTCTTGATTGCAAAAAAATCCTGTCTGTGTGGTGTAATAATTAGGGGCTACTTTATTTTGTATCGAATAGGCCCCTTTTGAAATAGCCGTTTGAGCTGCTGCTGAATTTTTATCGATCTTCCAATACTGCTTAATATTTTTTGTATTCAATTTTTGCGCAGTAATTGTCTGCGCAAAAATGAAACATAATATCGTGATGGTACTTTTCGTAGTCGTTGATTTTATCCCATGTTGTGAAACACTTTGTTCACATCTTCGTCTTCTTCTAATCGCTCAATCAATTTACTAATATCTTCTGCTTGTTCGTCTGTTACAGGCACAGTGGTACTTGGGATCCACTCTAATTCCGAAGAGATTGCAGTGATATTTTTTTCCTCTAAAGCTTTTTGTAAATTGCCAAAATCAGTAAAAGCACATCTTAAAACAATAATTGGATTGTCATTGTCATCGTTACTTTCTCCTAATTCATCTAAACCATGGTCAATTAATTCTAATTCTAAATCATCCATTACAATGCCTTCTGGGTTCAATTTAAACACGCCCATTTTCTTAAATTGAAAACTTACGCTACCGCTATTTCCCATGGCACCATTGCCTTTATTAAAATGGCTCTTTACATTGGCAACCGTTCTTACATGATTGTCGGTAGCTGTTTCTACTAATAAAGCAACCCCATGTGGTGCATAGCCTTCGTATAATATTTCTTCGTAGTTGCTGGTGTCTTTGCCCATGGCTCTTTTAATGGCTGCTTCTACACGATCCTTAGGCATGCCCACACTTCTTGCATTCTGGTAACATCTTCTTAAAGCAGGATTGTCATCTGGGTTAGGGCCTGATGCTTTTACGGCAATCACGATTTCCTTACCAATACGGGTAAACTGCTTTGCCATACGATCAAATCGTTTAAACATGGTCGCTTTTCTTACTTCAAAAATTCTTCCCATAGTTGTTCTTTTAAGTCTGCAAAAATAAGGCAAAAAAAATAGTCCCGAAAGTCGGGACTATTTTAATTTATCTGTAATTAAGCTTAATTATTCAATTTACTTGTCTTCTTACTGTATAAGAAGTACACAAATAAGCCTATAATCATCCAAACAAACGCCACTGTAAGTGTTTGCATGTCAAGCGCGAATATCATTGCCAAGCAAATCACTGCGCCTAAAATAGGTACCAATGGCACCAAAGGTGTTTTAAATGGTCGTTCCATTTCTGGTGATTTACGTCTTAAAATCCAAATACCTAAACTTACCAATACGAAAGCAAATAGGGTACCAAAACTTGTTAAGTCACCTGCCACACTTCCTGGAACGAAAGCAGCAAATAGACCTACAAATACAAATAGAATCCAGTTAGATTTATACGGGGTTTGGTATTTAGGGTGTAAATCGCCAAATGCTTTTGGCAATAAACCATCCTTACTCATAGAATAGAATATACGGCTTTGACCCATTAACATCACTAAAATAACAGAAGAGAAACCTGCTAAAATTGCAACGGTTACTGCTGTCGCTAACCATCCATATCCTGTCATATAAGTTGAAATGGCATAAGCAACAGATGCTTCTCTTCCTTTTTCTGGATCTACGAAATCAGTCCAAGGGGCAACTCCTGTTAACACGTGACCAAATAGAATATACAATATCGTACATACCACCAAAGAGCCTAAGATACCAATTGGCATATCTCTTTTTGGATTTTTTGCTTCTTGCGCAGCAGTTGAAACTGCATCAAAGCCAATAAAGGCAAAAAATACAATTGCAGCGCCACCTAAAACGCCACCCCATCCATGCTTAAAGGCACCAGAATAATCTGCAATCACTTTGCCAGCACTATCTGTTACAGCAGCTTGTCCAGCAGGGATTAAATAAGGTGTATGGTTTTCAGGCTTAATAAACTGCCATCCAACCGCAATGAATATGATTACAATCGCTACTTTGATAAATACAATGACTGCATTCACGATAGCTGATTCTTGAGAACCTTTAATCAATAATAAAGTCAAAGCTAAAAGGATGATCAAGGCAGGGGCATTCATGATACCAGAATGTGCCACGCCCAAACTATCTGTGAAGCTTTCAAAAGGACTATGACTCCATTCATAAGGGATAGCGCCTCCCGTGAGCTTATTGAGGTATTCACTCCAAGCGATAGATACAGTAGCAGCACCTAAAGCATATTCCATAATTAAAGCCCACCCAATAATCCAAGCAACTAATTCACCCATAGTCACATAAGAATAAGCATACGCACTACCTGCAATAGGGATCATTGCAGCAAATTCTGCATAACATAAGCCTGCAAAAGCACAGCCTACAGCGGCAATAATAAAAGATAATGTAACCGCAGGTCCTGCTGCTTGACCGGCTGCGGCAGCTGTTCTTACAAATAAACCTGCACCAATAATGGCACCGATACCTAAGGCAATTAAATTACCTGCCCCAAGGGTTCTTTTTAGGCCTTTGCCTCCGTCATCAGATTGAGCTAACATAGCAGCTAAATCTTTCTTTCTAAATAAACTCATAATATAATTGGTTTCTATTTAAGTTGAAAAGTAGCATTTTTTTCGCAAATATGGAGCGGTTTTAAATAAAAAATAAGGGCAAATGCAAATTTTGTAGACGCCTATTTTTTTAGAACTTATGTGGTATATTGCATCACTAAGCAACCTATGAAAAAATCTAACAAACTAACGGTATACATTGTCATCGCAATGGTGGCAGGTGCTATTTTAGGCTACTTTATTCATGAAAGTAATGACCAAGCAATGATTGATGGTTTTGCAAAAAACATCAAACTATTGACCACCATCTTTTTGAGATTGGTTCAAATGATTATCGCCCCATTGGTCTTTACAACATTGGTCGTTGGGATTGCCAAGTTGGGAGATATTAAAACGGTTGGCCGAGTGGGTGGCAAAGCCTTATTATGGTTCTTGTCTGCTTCCTTAATAAGTTTATTAATTGGATTAGTGTTAGTGAATCTTTTAAAGCCAGGGGAAGGATTGGATTTAACAGTAGGAGATAGTTCTGGAGTGAAAGATTTAATGGGGAAGACGCAATCTTTTAGCGTGATCAATTTTGTGGAGCATGTTTTTCCAAAGAGCATGTTCGAAGCCATGGCGACCAATGAGATTTTACAAATCGTCATTTTTAGTATTTTCTTTGGTGTCGCTGCAGCAGCGATTGGAGAACCAGCAAAAGGATTCATTAAAGCATTGGATACAGTTGCGCATATTATTTTAAAAATGGTAGGCTATGTAATGAACTTCGCACCTTTGGGTGTTTTTGGCGCCATTGCAGCAGTCATTGCAACAAAGGGTTTAGCTGTTTTTATTTTTTATGGTAAATATTTATTGTATTTCTTAATTGGGATTAGTGCCTTATGGATAGTGTTGTTAGGTGTTGGTTATTTAATTTTAAGAAAGCGCGTACCATCCTTGTTAAAGCATATTACGACACCTTTGGTGATTGCATTTAGTACCACAAGTAGCGAAGCAGTTTTTCCAAAATTAACCGAAGAGCTTGAGCGATTTGGTTGCAAGGATAAAATTGTTTCTTTCATTCTGCCGCTTGGCTACTCGTTTAATTTAGATGGAAGTATGATGTATATGACATTTGCAAGTATGGCCATTGCACAAGCTTATGGAATCCATTTAGATATAGGCACACAATTAACTATGTTGGTGGTGTTGATGTTAACCAGTAAGGGAATTGCAGGGGTGCCAAGAGCTTCATTGGTAGTTGTTACAGCAACATGCGCTATGTTCAATATTCCTCCCGAAGGGATTGCCTTGATATTGCCAATTGATCACTTTTGTGATATGTTTAGAACGGCAACCAATGTATTGGGAAATAGTTTGGCTACAGCGGCAGTAAGCAAATGGGAAGGGGAATTAACGGAACCCCAACAAGTTTAATTATATACTATCTAACATGATCACTTTATTAGATGCTTTTCACTGGAGTCAATTATTACAACCTCAATTTTATATCGAGCACGGTGGACTATGGCTGATTTTATTAGTGGTTTTTGCAGAGACTGGATTGTTTGCTGGCTTCTTTTTGCCAGGGGATAGTTTATTATTTGTGGCAGGGATTTATTGCGCCCCATTGGCTGCAGAAATTTATGCATCCAATAACGAATGGATGAATTTAGGTATTCTATTTTTATTTATTTCTACTGCAGGAATCTTAGGAAATTATGTAGGTTATCTCTTTGGTAACAAAGTTGGTCCAACCATGTTTGACTGGAAAGAAAATCTTTTTTTCAAGAAAAAATATTTGGTACAAGCAGAGGCCTTTTATCAAAAACACGGCGGAAGGGCTATTGTAATTGCAAGATTCATTCCTATTATAAGAACATTTGGACCCATCGTGGCGGGTATTGTAAAAATGGATAGAGCAAAATTCATGTATTATAATATTATAGGTTGTTTGGCATGGGTGGGAAGTATGTTATGTGCAGGCTATTTTTTACAGTCTTGGATTTTGGCTCGATTTAATTTTGATTTAAAGCATCATTTAGAAGTGATTGTTTTGGGTATTGTTGGTATAACCACATTGCCGGTGATCATTAAAGTAATTTCACATCGCGCTAAAAAAGCGTAATCAAAAATTTTCTTGCATGAACAATAAGCATATTGGACTTTTTTCTTTGCCCGTATTCGTAGCAGCATTAGGCTATTTTGTAGATGTCTACGATTTATTATTATTCACAATTGTTCGCCAACCAAGTGTACTTGCAGTTGGAGCCACATTAGAAACCATTATTGTAGATAGTGCGCATATCATTAACTGGCAAATGTCAGGATTGTTAATTGGAGGTATTTTGTGGGGCGTGATTGGTGATAAACTAGGCAGATTGAAAGTATTATTTGGCTCAATACTTTTATACTCTGTAGCGAATATTGTTACTGGCTATGTTCAAACGGTAGACCAGTATGCCTATTGCAGATTCATTGGAGGGATAGGTCTGGCAGGGGAGTTAGGAGCGGGTATTACTTTGGTGTCCGAAATGTTACCAAAAAATAAAAGAGGCATTGGTACTTCAATGGTAGCAGGGATTGGCTTGTTTGGTGCGGTCTTTGCTTACTTTACATTTAAGTATACACAAGATTGGAGATTGTGTTATAAGATAGGCGGCGGATTGGGCTTTTTTTTATTGTTCTTGCGTGTTCGTGTTGCAGAGTCATTTATGTTTGAGTCTGCTAAATTAAGTACAACTAGCAAGGGTAATTTCTTTTTGTTTTTTACTTCTTACAAAAGATTTTCAAAATATATTAAGGCTATTTTAATTGGATTGCCAACTTGGTTTGTAATAGGTGTTATGATTAACTACAGCAACAAATTTGCCACTGGATTATATGGCGCTAATCTGATAGATTCGGGCAGGTCTGTGATGTTCGCATACATTGGTATTGCTGTTGGTGACTTATTAATAGGCTGGGTCAGTCAATATTTTCAAAGCAGAAAAAAAGCCTTGTTTATATTTTATATGATCAGTATTGTAGGCATGGTCTTATTCTTTAGTGCCTTCAACAATAGCGACACAAGAATGTATTCCATCTGTGCTTTCCTAGGCTTTAGTACGGGCTACTGGGCCATCTTCAATCAAATGGCTGCAGAACAATTTGGCACCAATTTAAGGGCTACTGCGGCAACCACTATTCCAAATATGGTTCGTGGGGCACTTCCGCTGATTAATTTTTTATTTTTAGACATCTTACAAAAGTCAATGGGATGGACCATTGTACAAAGTGGCATAGCAACTGGTTGTATCGTGATGTGTATCACTTTGATTGCTTTTATTTTCACAGAAGAAACTTACCATAAGGATTTAGATTATCTAGAGCAAACTAATCCATTAACTTAGTTCGTCACTATGCGTTTATTATTCATCCGTTTTTCATCTATAGGGGATATTGTATTCACTACGCCTGCGATACGTTGTGCAAAGCAGCAGATTCCGGGCGTAGAAATCCATTTTTTAACCAAGGCTTCTATGAAAGCGGTGACAATGGCCAATCCATACATCGATCAATTCCATTACTTTGACAAAGACTTAAAAGCAACAATCAATCAATTAAAGATATGTGGGTTTGATTATATCATTGACTTGCATAAAAATTATAGAACTTATCAAATTCAAAAGGCATTGGCCGTTCCAAGCTTGTCCTATAAAAAACTGAGCCTTCAAAAATTTTTACTGACCAAGTTAGGCGTAAATTTATTACCGAAAAGACATATTGTAGATCGTGCTTTAGATGCTTTATCCAATTTAGGGGTAGTGAATGACGGCAAAGGATTGGATTATTTTATACCTAAAGACACAGTGTTAAAATCAAATGCCTTACCAGATGCTTTTGCCTCTGGTTATATCGCATTGGTGATTGGTGCATCTTACGCTACTAAAAAATTACCAGTTAGTGCATTGCAAAACCTTTGTCATAAAATCCCTTATCCAATTGTATTAATTGGGGGGAAGGAGGATCAGGAAGAAGGTGCAACAGTGGAGGCTATCAATCCAATTAAAATTTTTAATGCCTGCGGAAAATTCAATTTGCATGAATCGGCCATCTTGGTAAAACAATCCAGGACAGTGATTTCACATGATACAGGTTTTTTATACATAGCATGTGCTTTTCATAAAAAGACTGTGGCGGTCTGGGGCGCTACTTCACCTGCTTTGCAAGTGGAACCTTATTATCCATCATTGCAACAAGTCAATCAAAAAAATTTGAATGCTGAATCCATATCTACTACAATCAATAAAAACGATTGGTATTTTAATGCGATTGTCCCTCATCTGCCTTGTCAGCCTTGTTCCAATTACGGAACCAAGCATTGTCCACAAGGGCATTTTGCTTGCATGAAACAACAAGAGGTACAATCCATTGCAGACAAGGCAATTGCTTATTATAATGAAGCGCTTTAGTAAAAAAGTAGTTAAATAATAAAGCCTCGCATTGCGAGGCTTTATTATTTATAGTCAGGTACAAAGATTATAAAGTCTTTAATACATCGTTCATGCTTCTAACTGCATCTGCACTCTTATTGAATGCCGCTTGCTCGTCTGCAGATAAATCCATATCAACAATCTTTTCCCATCCATTTTTGCCAATCACAACAGGCACACCTAAACAGATATCGTTTTGACCATACTCGCCGTTTAAGCTTACGCAACAAGTGAATAATTTCTTTTCGTCACGTACGATACTTTCAACCAATGCAGCTCCTGCCGCACCTGGAGCATACCATGCAGAAGTTCCTAATAATTTAGTCAAAGTTGCACCACCCACCATGGTATCATTGATCACTTGTTGTTGTTGCGCTTCTGACAAGAATTTAGTAACAGGAATACTATTCCAAGTAGCATGCTTTATCAAAGGAATCATAGTGGTATCGCCATGTCCACCAACTACAATGGCATTTAAGTCTGCAGGACTGCAGTTTAAATGCGCGCTCAATTGGTATTTGAATCTAGCACTATCCAATGTACCACCCATGCCAATGATTCTATGCTTAGGTAATCCTGTAGATTGCAATGCTAAATAAGTCATTGTATCCATTGGGTTACTAATCACAATGATGATGGCATTTGGTGAATGCTTTAAAATATTTTCACAAACACCTTTTACGATACCTGCGTTTGTGCCAATCAATTCTTCTCTTGTCATGCCTGGTTTACGAGGTAAGCCAGAAGTGATAACAACGACATCCGAGTTGGCTGTTTTAGTGTAGTCATTCGTACTACCGCTAATGCGTGTATCAAAACCTAATAATGCAGCAGTCTGCATCATGTCCTGTGCCTTACCTTCTGCAAAACCTTCTTTAATATCTAATAGAACCAATTCAGAAGCCAATTCTTTACGTGCGATATTATCTGCACAAGTTGCTCCAACGGCGCCAGCACCAACAACGGTAATTTTCATATCTTTTAATTTAAATTTTGAACATAATTTAATCGGGGCAAAGTTAGTTATTTGCCTCCTATTATTTTAAGTAATTCAGGCACTTTTACGCCTTGTTCATATACTTTTAACAATTGCCCCTTTTCATATAATGCTACAAACGGGGTCATACGCGGTCTAAAAAATACCGGGATAGAAAATTCAGGATCTCTACCTACAATCACATTGGATTGCTTATCCAAGCCATATTTAGTTGCAAAGACTTTAATATCAGCCATGTCCTTATAGCTATTCCAAATAAAGAAGACCGACTTAAACTTGTCTGCATTCTTTGTCAATTCGGTTGCTTCGTCTTGGCAATGAGAACAGTCTGGACTAAAGATGATGATACAAGTGTATTTGGTCTTTGGAATTTGACTGTTATTAAAGGATTTGCCAGTCGTCAAATTAAGGGTAAATTTAGGCAAGTTTTTGTCTTTCAAAAAAGGGGCATTGGGGTCAATGTTTTCTTGAGCCAATAAACTCATTGAAGCGAATAAGCTTACAATGCATACACTTAATAGGGTAGTTACTTTTTTCATATTTATTTATTTTGAGCCATCATACGCATGGCTTTTGCGTCTTGTAAAAATTCAGAAGCGAAGATAAAATCATTCAATAATTTATTCTGACTAAAGATGATATCTTGATTGCTGCCTTCCCATTCTTTTTTTCCTTTATGTAAGTAGATGATATATTCCCCAATTTCCATCACACTATTCATATCATGGGTAACAACCAAGGTGGTAATATTAAATTCTTTCGTTAATTCTTGAATCAATTGATCAATGACAAGTGAGGTTTGAGGATCTAAACCAGAATTTGGTTCGTCACAGAACAAATATTTTGGTTCTAAGACAAGTGCACGAGCTAGACCAACCCGTTTTTTCATCCCGCCGCTAATTTCTGAAGGAAATTTTTCATTGACTCCGGTTAATTGAACACGCGCTAAAATTTGATTGACCTTCACTAATTTATCTGCTTCATTTAAATCGCTAAACATGTCCAAAGGGAATTTGACATTTTCTTGGACCGTCAAGGAGTCGAATAAAGCATTGCCTTGGAATAACATCCCAATGCTATTTCTTAATGTCTTTTTTTGATCTTTAGTTAATGTAGCAAAGTCCTCTTGATCAAACAAAATTTTACCTTGGTCAGCTTGAATTAAATCCACAATACATTTAACCAAAACAGTTTTACCGCTTCCACTTGCACCAATGATTAGATTACAAATGCCTGGTTTAAATTGGGCACTCACATCGTCGATAATCACTTTATCGCCAAAGGCTTTGTTGATATGTTGAATCTCTATCATGATATTATAAAGGCATTTGTAAAGATAAGAGATCTTCAAACTGATCTGCTCTACTAATTAGTTTGGCCTCCCCATTTTGATATAAAACCTGGGCTGGCTTGAATCTTGCATTATAATTGCTAGCCATTTCGTAACCATAGGCACCTGCGTTGAAAAAAACCAATAAATCACCTTCTGCAATCTCAGGGATAGCTCTATCCCATGCAAAAGTGTCTGTTTCACAAATATTGCCTACCACGGCATATTGCTTTGGAGGATTTTCTGGGCTAGTGAGATTGTCTATGTGATGGTATGCGTCATAAAACATAGGACGAATTAAATGGTTGAGTCCTGTGTTCAAACCTGCGAATGTAATCTCCCCGGAAGTCTTTAATACATTGACTTTTGCAATAAAAAATCCTGCTTCACTCACCATGTATTTACCTGGTTCGAACCAAGCTGTCAATTTGCGATCAAATTTCTCTGATAGCTGCTTCATCACCTTATTCACTTGCTCGCCTAATTGGGGCATATCAGTACCTTCTTCACCTGGGGCATAGGGCACTTTGAATCCGCCGCCAAAATCCAAAACGGTTACGGTAGGGAAATGGGGTAGTAAGGTATCAAAAACTTCTGCTGATTTCATAAATACTGCCACGTCTTTTATTTCACTTCCAGTATGAATATGTAAAGTATGGATATTGATCTTGTATTTTTCTTGAATCAATTTAAGCGCATCTAATTGAGTGAGTGGAATACCAAATTTGCTTTTAACATGGCCGGTAGAAATTTTCAAATTACCTCCTGCCATGACATCGGGTCTTATGCGCACTCCAATGGCTTTTGTCCCGCCATATTTTTGACCAAATTTTTCTAAATTTGATAAGCTATCAATATTCACATTTACGCCTAATTCAACAGCAGTGCTGATTTCATCAAACCCAACACTATTGCTTGTATATAAAATATTGCTTGGCAAAAATCCAACTCGTAAAGCTAATTGAACTTCATTGATGGAACTACAATCAATATTACACCCCATGTCCTTGATCACTTTCAAAATATGAATATTGGTCAAAGCCTTACAAGCATAAAAAAAGGTAGTTTGAGTGGACTCGAATTGCGCTAGTAAATTTTGGTATTGCTGTTCTATTTTTTCTGCGTGGTACACATACAATGGTGTTCCATATTTTTCTGCAGCAGCATTTAAATGAGTGAAGGAAAGACTTGCGTTCATGCTATAAAGATAAGGCCAGAACTATGTTCTGGCCTTATCTTAGTTCAATATTTTTTTGAAAAATTCATGAATTGGAAAAGCGTAAACTTATGCTTCTGGCGTAAAATCCTCTTCGTCAGATGCTGGCGTAAAATCTCCAGTTTCTTCTTCAGTATTTGGAGACTCTGCTTGTTCGTTTTCTTCAGCTAAAGCTTCTGTTGTTTGCTCAAAAACACTATTGTCTGTAAAGTCTTCTGGCTTAATCACAGTGGCTTCTACAATCTGATCTGCCAAGACTTCTTTGATCTTTGGTAAATCTTCTGTTGAGTTGATGCCAAAATAGTCCATAAAGTTTCTAGAAGTTGAATAAATCAATGGCTTACCTGGAAGCAGTTCATTGCGACCACTAATCACGATCAATTCCTTTTCTAATAATTTCTGCATAGAATAGTCGCTGTTCACACCTCTAATTGCTTCCACTTCCCCTTTTGTAATGGGTTGCTTGTAAGCAATGATGGCTAAAGATTCTAATGCGGCATTTGACAAACGCTTTAAAAATTTATCACCGTTCAATTGAGCAATCGTGCTGTGGAAACTAGGCTTAGTTAAAAACTGCCATCCACCACCGCTTTGCTTTAATTCAAAAGGATAGTATTCAGTACTATATTTTTCTTGGATGCCTTCTAAAGCAGCTTCAACTTGCTCAAGCGAGATGCGCTCTTCTAGAAATCCAAATGCAGTATTGATTAATTCGGTGATATCATTTGCATTCAATGCTTTATCACTAGCAAAAACTAAGGCTTCAATGTGCGGAATGATTTGACTTATTTCCATAATAGTTTTGCTTATCCGTTTAATGCAGCTGCGCCACTTACGATCTCTGTTAATTCAGTCGTAATAGCCGCTTGTCTTGCACGGTTGTAAGAAATTTTCAATGATTTCAACAATTCGTTGGCGTTTTCACTTGCTTTATCCATCGCTGTCATTCTTGCGCCATGCTCACTTGCGTTGGCGTCTAAAACAGCTTTGAATAATTGGGTGTTCAATATTTTAGGCATCAATTTTGCCACTAAAGCTTCCTTTTGTGGTTCAAAAATGAAATCTGTTTTTTTAGCGTTTGCTTTCTTTTCCATTTTTGGAATAGGCAAGAAAGGCTCTGATTTATATTCTTGTGTTGCTGCGTTTTTAAATTCGCTGTATACAATCTCAATGGCGTCAAACTCTTTATTTTCAAAGGCTTTCATAGCAGCTTTTGCGGCAGCTTGAACGGTTTCGAATTTTAAGTTTAAAAAGATATCCTTAAAATCGGCATTGGTGTTAAAGCCTAATTTAGTTAAACTTTCATAACCTTTTTTACCAATATTCCAGATGGTGATATTTTGAGTAGGATATTTTTCTGCAATGGTTGCTCGGGTCATTTTTACCAAATTGGCATTGTATCCACCGCATAAACCACGATCAGAAGTCACGACAATAAACAATACATTGTTTACAGTTCGTTGATCTGCTAGGGCCAAATTCATATCTCCCTCTAAGCTACTGATGATATTGCTTAACATATCTTGTAGCTTGCGAGCGTAAGGTCTCATTTGGGTAATCGCATCTTGCGCACGACGTAATTTTGCAGCACTCACCATTTTCATTGCTTTGGTGATTTGCTGTGTACTTTGGGTACTTTTAATTCTATTTCTAACTTCTTTTAATTGTCCAGCCATAGTGCTTGTTTATTAGGCGAGCAAAGGTATCATTTTTTACCCAATTTTCCCCTCAAACCCCCTTCAACTTAATTTTTTGCTCCAACTGGGCTTAAAATCACCAATTCTACCCCAATTCCACCCCAATTACTTATCTTTGAAGCCCCTTGATTAACAAGGACAAACACCCAATTTTAGCGAGAATATGTTGCAAATTATTAATAAACTATTTGGCGGGTCTAAAAGCGAGAAAGACGTCAAGAAAATACAGTATTTGGTTCCAGTGATCAATGGTCATTTTGAGGCGTATAAAACCCTTAGTCATGACCAATTGAGGAACAAAACCGAGGAGTTTAAATTTCGCATTAAAACACATCTTGAGTCCATTGATCAAGTGATTACGGAGGCTCAAAATAATGCAGAGGCCTTAGATATTGCCGATTTATTAGGCAAAGACGCCATTTACCAAGAGATTGATAAATTGAAGAAAGATCGTGACCAGGCTTTAGAACAAATCTTATGGACGATTTTACCAGAGGCATTTGCAGTGGTAAAAGAAGCGGCTCGTCGTTTTACAGAAAATGAAGCTTTGACTGCAACTGCGACCAATCTGGATCGTGACTTGTCCGTTAAAAAAGAATATGTGACTATCCAGGGAGATCAATCTGTTTTCCAAACTACATGGAAAGCCGCAGGAACGTCAATTAGATGGAACATGGTGCATTATGATGTGCAGTTAATTGGAGGTATTGTATTACACCAAGGTAAGATTGCAGAGATGTCCACAGGAGAGGGAAAAACATTGGTGTCCACTTTGCCAGCCTATTTAAATGCCCTGGCAGACGAAGGTGTGCATATTGTCACTGTGAATGATTATTTAGCGAAAAGAGATAGCGAGTGGAATGGTACTTTATTTGAGTGGTTGGGTATTACTGTAGATTGTATCGATAAGCATCAACCTAATTCAGAAGATAGAAGAAAGGCCTACACAGCAGGCATTACTTATGGTACCAATAATGAATTTGGATTTGATTATTTAAGAGACAATATGGTGCATTCGCCAAATGAAATGGTGCAACGTAAGCATCATTACGCCATGGTGGATGAGGTGGATAGTGTATTGATTGATGATGCTCGAACCCCTTTGATTATTTCTGGTCCAATTGGACACCAAACCGGAGAGCAACAATACTTTCAACTAAAACCAAGGATCGAACAATTGGTGGATGTGCAAAAGAAAGTGGCGAATCAATTTTTAATTGAAGCAAAAAAGAAAATCAGCGAAGGCAATGACGATCCTAAGGATGGCGGATTAGCTCTATACCGTGCGTTCAGGGCTTTGCCTAAAAATGGCGCCTTGATTAAATATTTAAGTGAGCCTGGTATTCGTGTTAAATTGCAAAAGGCCGAAAATTATTATTTAGCCGATCAACAAAGAGAAATGCCAATTGTAGACGAGGCTTTGTATTTCCACATTGACGAGAAAAATAATTCAGTTGAATTAACAGATAAAGGTTTAGGATTAATTACTGGCGCCGGAGAAGATCCAAATTTCTTTTTACTACCAGACATCAGTGTGGCATTGAATGCAATTGACATAGATGTGCATATTCCTGCCGAGCAGAAAATGCAACAAAAAGAGGTCATCATTTCTGATTACAGTATTAAAGCAGATCGAATTCACACAGTGAATCAATTGTTGAAATCATACACCTTATTTGACAAGGATATTGAGTATGTGGTGATGGATGGACAAGTGAAGATTGTAGATGAGCAAACTGGTCGTATCATGGAAGGCCGTCGTTATTCTGATGGTTTGCACCAAGCGATAGAAGCCAAAGAAAATGTGAAGATCGAAGCTGCGACACAAACTTACGCAACCATCACATTGCAAAACTTTTTTAGAATGTACCACAAGCTAGGTGGTATGACAGGTACTGCAGAAACAGAAGCAGCTGAATTTTGGAGCATCTATAAATTAGACGTAGTATCTATCCCAACCAATATTCCTGCAGTTCGTATAGACGAGCAAGATTTAGTTTTCAAAACCAAGCGTGAAAAATTTGGTGCGGTCATTGAATCTATCGAGGCATTGCGTGCAGATGGCAGACCGGTACTAGTGGGTACGACATCTGTGGAAGTAAGTGAATTATTGAGTAGAATGTTGCGTCAAAAAAATATTCCACACAATGTATTGAACGCAAAACAACATGCTAGAGAAGCACAAGTGGTTGCCGAAGCAGGTTTGACTGGTGCTGTTACCATTGCAACCAATATGGCAGGACGTGGAACGGATATTAAATTAAGCCCCGAAGTAAAAGCAGTAGGAGGTTTAGCAATATTGGGTACAGAGCGTCATGACTCTCGTCGTGTAGACAGACAGTTGAGAGGTCGTGCTGGAAGACAAGGTGATCCGGGTTCTTCTCAGTTTTTTGTTTCCTTAGAAGACGATTTAATGCGCATGTTTGGAAGTGAAAGAATTGCTAAAGTGATGGACTTTGCAGGCTATAAAGAAGGTGAAGTGATTCAGCATAGTATGATCACCAAGTCTATTGAGCGTGCTCAGAAAAAAGTAGAAGAAAATAATTTTGGTGTAAGAAAGCGTTTGTTGGAATATGACGATGTGATGAACAAACAAAGAACGGTGATTTATAAAAAAAGAAACCATGCTTTGTTTGGCGAGCGTTTGGCATTAGACCTTGATAATGCGTTTTATCAAGTGATTGAAAATTTAAGTTTCACGCACAAAACGACCAATGATTTTGAGGCCTTAAAATTGGCGTTGATTGTTCAAGTTGGTTTAGATACTAAAATCACTAAAGACGAGTTTGCTGCAGCAAAAGAAAATGACTTAGCAGAATCTTTATACCAAGAAGCGGTATCGCATTACGAGTATAAGAAAAAAGACATGATGCAAAATAGCATCCCAGTCTTTAAAAATATTAGAACACAAGAGGGTAAGCATATTGAAAACGTCATTGTCCCAGTAAGTGATGGCAAAACAGTCTTCAATGTATTGGTGAATCTAGATAAAAATTTAGATACCAAGGGCGCTGCCTTAGCCACTGAATTTGAAAAGTCTATTTCATTGAGCTTGATTGATGACGCATGGAAAGAACATTTGCGCGCGATGGATGATTTAAAGCAATCTGTTCAAACAGCGACCTACGAGCAAAAAGACCCATTGGTGATTTATAAAATGGAAGCCTTTGAATTGTTTAGAAAAATGGACATTGAGATCAACTATAAAATGGTTCAGTTTTTATGCCATGCACATATTCCAACCGAAGCAACTGAGGTAAAAGAAGGACGTCAACAAAAAACCGATTTGAGTAAGTTGAGTGCCAATAGAACAGAGGATGGAACGCCAACAGAAAATGAATACCATGATCCATCTACTCCTAAACAAGCCCCAATCACTGTAGGTCCAAAAATTGGACGCAATGATCCATGCCCATGTGGTAGTGGAAAAAAATACAAAGCTTGTCATGGAAAAGACATGGCTTAAAAAATAAATTATGTTGCCTGTTAATCAATACATAGACCACACGATACTCAAGCCAACTTGCTTGGTAGCGGATATTCATAAGGTTTGTGATGAAGCAAAAATGTATGCATTTGCAGCAGTATGTGTGCCTCCTAATTTCGTGAAATTGGCAAAAGAATTAACCGCAGGATCTGATGTGAAAGTGGCTACAGTGATTGGTTTCCCTTTTGGCTATAGTGCAACAGAGTCTAAGATTGCTGAAATTATTTTAGCCATGGTGGATGGTGCAGACGAGTTGGACGTAGTGGCCAATATTTCTGCTATCAAAAACGGAGACTGGATGGCCATTGCCGACGAGATTAACCATATTATGCCAGTGATTCGCTCTAAGGGTAAGATTGTGAAAATCATTATTGAGTCTGGTGTTTTAACAGACGACGAGATTATAAAATGTTGCGATATTTATGGCATAGCAGGTATTGATTATTTAAAAACATCTACAGGCTATGCAGAAAATGGGGCAAGTGTAGAAGCGGTAAAATTGTTCAGAAAATATTTACCAGAAAATATACAAATTAAAGCTTCGGGGGGTATTAGAGATTACGCAACTACAAAATTAATGATCGAAGCAGGGGCTACTCGTATTGGTTGTAGTGCAGGGGTAGCCATTGTTACAGGTGCGCAAATTGACCAATCAAAAACGAATTACTAAGCTATGTTACTCGATAAAATAAAAACCTTAGCAGCAGAGCATCAAGCCGAAAACATTGCAATAAGAAGACACTTGCATGCACATCCAGAATTGAGTTACCAAGAGTTTGAAACTAGTAAATATGTTCAAGCACAATTAAAAGCCATAGGCATCCCTTTTACTGTCATTGCAACCACTGGTGTCTTAGGAATGATTGAAGGAAAAAATCCTTCTAAACGCGTGATTGCATTGCGTGCGGACATGGACGCTTTGCCGATTGTAGAAGAAAATCAAGTAGACTATAAGTCCATCAATGATGGAGTAATGCATGCCTGCGGACATGATGTGCACACCACTATTTTATTAGGTGCAGCAAAAGTGTTATGGACTTTAAAAGATGAATTTGAAGGCACGATTAAATTATTATTTCAACCAGGAGAAGAAAAAAATCCGGGTGGTGCAAGTTATATGATTCGGGATGGTGCATTAGAAAATCCAAAGCCTCAAGGGATAGTTGGTTTGCATGTGCATCCAGGATTAAATGAAGGAAAACTAAGTTTTAGAAAAGGCCGTGTGATGGCGAGTGCAGATGAATTATATGTTAGTATCAAAGGTCCAGGCGGACATGCTGCTACACCACATCAAACTGTTGATACTATTTTAGTGGCTGCGCAGTTGATCCAAAGTTTACAAACCATTATTGCTCGCAATAGAAACCCGCAAAATCCTTCCGTGTTATCAATTTGTTCTATTCATGGAGGAAATACCACCAATGTGATTCCGAGCGAAGTGAAGTTGATGGGTACATTTAGAGCAATGGATGAAGTATGGCGCTTTCAGGCACATGAATTAATGCTGCAACAAGCCAAAGGCATTGCTATAGCTACGGGCGCAACCATTGATTTTAAGGTAGATGTTGGCTATCCTACTGTAGACAATGAACCCATGATTACAGAAGCGGCATGGAGATTGGCAGATCAATATATGGGAAAAGAAAATGTAGAAGAAACAGAAAAAAGAATGGGTGCAGAAGATTTTGGTTACTATTCTCAAGTCATTCCAGGATGTTTTTTCCGTTTAGGGGTAAGAAACGAATCAGCTGGTATTGTGCACAATGTGCACACGCCACATTTTAATATAGACGAGGCTGCAATCCAACAAGGTGTTGGTATGATGGCTTGGCTGGGGGTGCAATTATAAATTAATTTTATTTTTTAAATTTTATTCATGGCAGATACAACTAATAGAACTAATAAAGACAAATTAAGAAAAGAGCAAGCTTTGGAATACCATGCTAGTGGAAGACCAGGTAAGATCGAAGTGATCCCAACCAAAGAGGCAAAAACTCAAAAAGACTTATCGCTTGCCTACAGTCCTGGTGTGGCTATTCCATGCACAGAGATCAAAAACAATCCTGCAGATGTTTACAAATATACTGCTAAAGGAAATTTAGTTGGGGTGATCACCAATGGTACTGCTGTATTAGGATTAGGTAATATTGGTCCATTGGCAAGTAAGCCTGTAATGGAAGGTAAAGCTGTATTGTTTAAAATATTTGCAGACATTGATGTGTTTGATATTGAAATCAATGAAACTGATCCGGATAAGTTTGTAGAAATTGTAAAATCTTTAGAACCCACATTTGGTGGGATCAATTTGGAAGACATTAAAGCCCCAGAATGTTTTTACATTGAACAGCGATTAAGAGATGAAATGAATATTCCAGTCATGCATGATGACCAACATGGTACAGCAATTATTAGTAGTGCTGCTCTGTTGAATGCTTTGACATTACAAAAGAAAAAAATCGAAAAAACAAAATTTGTTGTTAACGGCGCAGGTGCTGCAGCAATGGCTTGTATTAAATTATATGTAGCATTAGGAGCGCGCTACGAAAATTTTATTCTTTTTGATAAAGATGGGGTTTTACATCAAGGCAGAACAGATTTAGGGGCAGATAGAAAGCCATTTGCCATTAAGTCCGATAAAATGACTTTGCCTGAAGCGATGAAAACAGCTGATGTATTTTTAGGTTTAAGTGTAGGCAATGTGGTTACAAAGGAAATGATTGCTTCTATGCCAAAAAATCCAGTGGTATTTGCACTTGCCAATCCTGATCCAGAAATTGGATATGAAGATGCGGCATCTGTAAGAAAGGATATTATTATGGCTACAGGTAGAACGGATTATCCAAACCAAGTCAATAATGTACTTGGTTTCCCTTATATCTTTAGAGGGGCATTAGACGTCCGCGCATCAGCCATCAATGAAGCAATGAAGTTAGCTGCGGTAAAAGCCTTGGCAGAATTAGCAAAAACGGCAGTGCCTGATGTGGTGAATATGGCATACAATCAAACCAATCTTTCTTTTGGTCCCGAATACATCATACCAAAACCATTGGACCCAAGATTGTTATGTACCGTTGCACCGGCAGTAGCAAAAGCGGCAGTTGAATCTGGTGTGGCACTTCAGCCAATCATCAACTGGTCTGAATATGAATTGAGTTTAAATAAGCGTTTAGGATTAGACAATCAAATGATACGCTTGATAAGCAATAAAGCTAGACGTGATCCAAAGCGCTTGGTGTTTGCCGATGCTGAAAATATAAAAATTTTAAAAGCTGCTAGTATTATCTATGATGATGGTATTGCTTACCCAATTTTATTGGGTAATGAAGCTAGAATTAAAAACATAGCAGCAGAAAATAATATTGATATTGACGATTTACCAATCATTGATGTAAGAAGCGATGCAATGGAGTCGAAGCGTGAATTCTTTGGTTCTTTATTATTCCAAAAAAGACAACGAAAGGGGATTAATAAATACGAGAGCCTTAAATTAATGCGCACCCAAAATTATTTTGGTGCGATGATGGTAGAAACGGGTGAAGCAGATTCTATGTTATCTGGATTGACGCGTAATTATGCCGATGGCATTAAACCAGCTTTACAAATTATTGGTGTAGATGAAGGTGTGAAAAAGATTGCTGGAATGTATATCCTTCTAACAAAGAAAGGACCATTGTTTTTAGCAGATACCACCGTGAACATTAGCCCAACTGCCGAAGAATTAGCGGATATTACATTACTAGTTGCCAAAGAAGTAAGAAATTTTAATATGGAGCCTAGAGTGGCGATGTTGAGTTATTCAAATTTCGGAAGTAGTGATACTCCAGAAGCTAGATTGGTTGCTGAAGCTTCTAAAATTGTGAAGCAAAAAAATCCTTCTTTAATTGTGGATGGCGAAATGCAGGGCATGCTTGCTTTTAATAAAGAAATACTGAAAGAAAATTATCCATTTAGCGATCTTGTGGATGCAGATGTCAATGTCTTAATTTTTCCAAATTTAACAGCTGGTAATATTGCGTATCATTTATTGAAAGAGATTGGTGGTATAGATGTTATTGGACCTATTTTATTAGGTTTGAAAAAGCCTGTGAATGTATTGCAATTAGGATCAAGTGTGCATAATATCATCAATATGGCTACCGTGGCTGTGGTAGATGCACAGTTGAAAACAAGAATAGATACTACTACAGAAGTTGAAAGAACAAGCTGGTGGAAGAAATTGAAAAAGAAAAAGAAATAGCTAAAATAAAACCATGGATTTTTTTACCCTATTTGGAAAGTATTTATTGATGCTTAAGGGCATGTTTACTGCGACCGAAAATAAACGTATGTTTTGGAAGGAGTATATCAGGCAATGTGTGGACATTGGGATAGGTTCTTTGCCTATTGTAGTGATCATTTCTTTTTTCTTAGGTGCAGTAACGACAGTACAAACAGCTTCTCAATTGGTGAGTCCTTTGGTCCCTTTATCAACAATAGGTATTATTGTTAGAGACAGTATTTTATTAGAATTTGCACCGACTTTCTTATGTATTGTATTGGCAGGTGTAGTAGGCAGTAAAATTGCAAGTGAATTAGGCAATATGCGTGTGAGTGAGCAAATAGACGCATTGGAAATCATGGGCATCAATACTAAAAACTATTTAATACTTCCAAAAATATTGGGCGCCATTACAACGGTTCCATTGTTGGTAGGAATCTCTGCGGTGACTGGTATCTGGGGTGGATATATCGTCGGAAGCTCGTCCAATGTCGTTCCTGCCGAAGTTTTTATAACAGGTATTCGAAAAGATTTTGTGGTACACTATATCAATATTAGTTTTTATAAATCGTTTATTTTCGCAATTATCATTAGTACAGTACCTTCTTTTTATGGCTACTATGTAAAAGGTGGGGCACTTGAAATTGGAAAAACTGGCACTAAGTCTGTTGTTGTAAGTTGTATACTTATATTAATTGCAGATTATATCATTGCAGCCATCGCATTATAGTAGTAACTTTAGTACAAATACCTTTGTATGAAAATAAGTTTTCACGGAGCCGCACGAACGGTTACAGGCTCAAAACATTTAGTTCAATTAGCCAATGGTGAAAATTTTTTATTAGACTGTGGCTTGTTTCAAGGAATGGGTAGAGACACAGATGCTTACAATGCTAATTTTGGTTTTGACGCAAAGACGGTGGACTATGTTATTTTATCCCACGCACATATAGATCATACCGGACTATTACCAAAATTAGCTGCAGAGGGATTTAGGGGTAAAGTGTATTGCACCCCAGCTACAAAAGCTTTAGTCGAAATTTTATTAGAAGACTCTGCCATGATCCAAAGAGACGACGCGAAATATAAAAATAAAAGATTGGCAAGAGAAGGGATGCCGCAAGTGGAACCCTTATACACTATAGATGACGTGAACCTGCTGCTTCCAATGTTACAGACTGTTGAATACGATAAGCCTTACACTATTTCTGAACGCGTAGAGGTCATGTTTACAGAAGCCGGACACATTATCGGAAGTGCTGCAGTGAATCTAAAGATCAAAGAAAATAATACAACACAGACCTTAACTTTTAGTGGCGATATTGGTAGGTATCGTGATATGATTTTAAGATCACCTGCAACATTTCCACCTGCAGATTATATACTTATTGAAAGTACCTATGGCGATAAGCTCCATGACTTGATTCATTCCACCCCCGACGATTTATTAAAATGGATTGAATTAACCTGTGTAGAACAAAAAGGTAACTTAATCATTCCTGCATTTAGTGTTGGCAGAACCCAAGAGATTTTATTTGAACTCAATCAGCTTTCAATTGAAAAGCGCTTACCACATATTCCAGTCTATGTAGATAGTCCTTTGAGTATGGAGGCGACAGAAATGCTCAAAAAATATCCTAAATATTTTAATAAAAAAATTCAAAAAATTTTAGAAATAGACGACGATCCATTTGATTTTGAGGGCTTGCGATATATCAAATCTGTTCACGAAAGCAAGGCATTGAACGAAGACATGCATCCAAAAGTGATTATTTCAGCATCGGGGATGGCAGATGCGGGTAGGGTTAAACATCATATCAAGAATAATATTGGCAATACAAAAAATACCATTTTAATGGTGGGATATTGTGAGCCACGCTCACTTGGAGGTCGTTTGATGAATGGCGCAACCGAAGTTCGTATTTATGGGGAGCCATTTGAAGTAAGGTGTAAGATTGGTGTTATACAAAGCATGAGTGCGCATGGTGATTATGAGGACTTAATGCAGTTCTTGGCTTGTCAAAATCCAGAAGCTGTAAAACAGGTTTATATTGTACATGGTGAACCCGAAGTGCAAGATCATTTTGCAGAAAGGCTCAGAAAAAAAGGATTCAAGGACGTCATTGTACCTGAATTACATGAAACTTGTGAGTTGAAATAATGGACTAAAATACTTATTACAGTTGAAACCCTTTTATATTGAATTTTAAAAAAGGCTTTGTGCCGTAAAAATTTGGTAAGTCTGTTTTTCAAAAGGGTCAGTCGCTTGTAAAAAGTTTTTAGCTACGGTATATGCATGCATCGCATTACTATCAATTTTAGTTGCTGCAATTGATTGAATCTCATTGGTGGTCAATCCTGATGACACCCATGCTGCTGCTAACTCATCATTCAGAATAGTGGGCATTCTTTTTTTAACATTGTGAATCTTTGCCATAAATTCATTGGCTTCTGTGGTGATAATGCCAAAACTATTTTTCACTTCTCCCGATGTATGATCGGTCCAAGTGTTCCAGACGCCTGCGATATAAAATAATTCCTGATTGATCAATTGAATGCAATGCGGAAATTTGGCCTTATTGATTTCCTGCCATTCAAAAAAATGAGATGCAAGAACAAGACATCTATTGGTGTGCACTAATGCTTGTGCAACCTTGTTTTGTAAAATCCCTTCCGATTTAATATTGAGTGTGGTATATTTTTTCCTGGATTCGGTCAATTCTTTTTGATTCCTTACCCAGTTAGGGATCAATTCCCAATGCATTAATCCAGGCCTTAAAAGATTTTCTTGTCCTTGCTGTTCATTAAAAACCACAGGCCATTGCTGGTAGCTAAAACCAGATTGGGCAGGCAGTTCAATTGGGTCAAGGTCAATCTTTTTGTCACCTATTTTGACCGTTTGTTTTTTGGGTATTTTAACCCCTACAACGTAACACATAGTATCTAAATAAAGACCAAATATAGCATAAAAAAAAGGCAGTTAAAATGGCCTAAAATTGGGTAAATTTGAGCAAACACAATCTGTATGGTCAAATTTAAAGGGTTGATTTTAATAAGCTTGACATTTGGTTTACATCTTGCAGTATTAGCGCAGCAAGCGACCATGTTTACTAATATTCAATTGGTGGATGGATCAGGCAAACCTGCCGTGAATGCATCTGTAAGAATTGTTGGCAATAAGATTGTGGCCATTGGTAATTTGAAGCCTAATAAAATGGATCAAATTATTGACGGTAAGGGAAAAGTTTTAGCACCTGGTTTTATCGACTCGCATAGCCATCATTTTGGAGACTTGAATAAAAATAGAGGAGGGCTATCCACTTCCAGTCAAGGCATTACAACCATTGTAATTGGACAGGATGGGAATGGTTATCCAATGGATAGTTTGACAAAATGGATGCAAACAAAACCTGTGGTTTCGAATGTGGCAACTTATACAGGGCAGTCAAGCCTGCGTGAAATTGCGATGGGTGAAAATGATTTATATCGAAATGCAACAGATGCTGAAATAGACCAAATGAAATCGATTTTAGCTTCAGAGCTAGAGAAAGGTTCATTAGGTTTATCTACTGGATTAGAATACGAAGCCTCTTTTTATTCTAGCAAACAAGAAGTGCTTGATTTGGCAAAAGTAACTGCAGCGCATCAAGGCCTGTACACAAGTCATATTAGAAGTGAGGACTTGCACATGGATGAAGCAATTGAAGAAATTATTGAGATAGGCAGACAAACAAAAATGCCTGTTCAAGTCTCTCATATAAAAATTGCCAATAAATTAAACTGGGGCACTGCCAATTTGATTTTAAAGAAGTTAGATGATGCTAGAAAAGAAGGCATTCATATTAGTGCAGATATCTATCCTTATACTTTTTGGAATTCAACTTTAAGGGTTTTATTTCCTGGCAAAGACTTTGATAATTTAGCGAGTGCCGAAATGGCTACCAAGCAATTATTTGACCCAAGTGCATCCTACCTAATGCAGTTTGCGCCTATTCCAAGTTATAAAGGCAAATCGGTTACTGAAATTGGTATTGAACGAAATGAAAGTCCTGCTCAAGCATTAATAAGTTTAATCAAAATTGCAGAGGACTTTAAGAATGCCAATCCAAATTACTCAGGAGGTATCGAAGCCATTGCAGGTAAAGCCATGAGTGAGGAAGATGTGAAAGTGTTTATGGCATGGCCAGAAGCCATCATCTGTTCGGACGGCAATGCAGGCGGGCATCCAAGAGGCTATGGTGCATTCACAAGAGTGTTGGGAAAATATGTGCGTGAAGAAAAAGTCATGCCGATAGAAAAAGCGATTTATAAAATGACAGGACAGTCTGCAGACTTTTTTGGATTTAAAGACCGAGGTCGTATTGCTGTAGGTCATTTTGCAGACTTAGTTTTATTAGATCCAAATACAGTAATAGATCAGGCAAACATTAAAAATAGCCATGCATTGTCTACTGGCATAGACATGGTTTGGGTAAATGGTACACTTGTATACCAATCACAAAAATCCACTGGTAAAAAACCAGGGGTATTGATTAAAAGAAAATAAGTATTTAGCAGTAATAAAAATAAGGAATGAAAAATGCAATTGTATTAACAGACGGCTTATTGATGACCTCGGATGCAAAGACAGCGCATGGTTTAATTAGGGGCACTGAAAGATTTAAGATCATTGGCTTAGTGGATGGCGAAGCCAATGCAGGAAAAGACGCAGGCGTTGTATTAGATGGTAAGCATAGAGGCATCCCAGTTTTTGCAACCATGGAGTCTGCTATTGAGCAATTAGAAAAAGTGGACTATTTAATTATTGGCGTGGCCACTGTGGGCGGGATTTTGCCTAAAAATATGTTGTCCTTAATATATGACGCTGTTAGCAAAGGCATTTCGGTAGTGAATGGATTACATGAATACTTAAATGACAAAGCCGATTTAGTGGAATTAGCAAAAAGCACTGGCGCACAATTAATTGATGTCAGAAAACCCAAATCAAGAGCAGATTTACATTTTTGGGATGGAGCTATCTTTAATGTGACAGCGCCAATCGTTGCTGTGATTGGCATGGATTGTGCCATGGGAAAAAGAACAACAGCCAGGATGTTAAAACAAGCATGCCTATCAGAAGGTATGAAGGCAGAGATGATCTATACTGGACAAACAGGTTGGTTGCAAGGCGGCAAATATGGTTTTATTTTTGATTCCACTTTGAATGATTTTGTTTCTGGTGAATTAGAACATGCTATTGTAAGTTGTTGGAAGGAAACGCAGCCAGATATTTTATTTTTAGAAGGTCAATCCTCATTAAGAAATCCAAGTGGCCCATGTGGATTAGAATTATTGATTTCTGGTAATGCTAAACAAGTGGTTTTAATTTTTGCACCCAAAAGAAAATATTTTGACAACGAAGCACATTGGGGAGAGATTCCTTCTGTTGCCTCTGAAATCGAGCTCATTGAAAAATTAGGATCAAAAGTAATTGCTGTTGCTGTGAATACTGAAAACTGCACAGACGAAGAAGCGTATGCATTTCAAAAGGAATATACAGCTAGTTTAGGTCTACCAGTCTTATTGCCTATTCAGGAAGGTGTTGGGCCAGTCATCCCTTTACTAAAAGCATTAACCAAGTAGTTTATGAAAATAGTAGCAGTAAGGGCTTATCTAAAAAAAATGGCATTAAAAAAGCCCTACACCATTGCCTATAATACCTTTTCGGATGTGGCTTTGGCTTTTCTAGAAATTGAATTAGCGAATGGTATGATTGGCTATGGCTCTGGCAGTCCTGCGGAAGAAGTAGTAGGTGAAACAACCGATCAGACTGTAGCCAATTTGAATACTTCTTTTGTGGCAAATTTTGTTGGAAGAGATATTCGACATTTTCAACAAATCATTTTTGAATCCAATGTACAATTTCCGCATCTGCCCGGTACATTAGCGGCTATCGATATTGCCATGCATGATGCTTTTGGTAAATACTTAGGTGTATCTATTGCCTCTTTTTACGGACAAAAAATGAATGCCTTGCCCACTTCAATGACCATTGGTATTAAAGGACTGGATGAAACTTTAGAAGAAGCAAAGGAATACGCTGCAATGGGATTTAAAGTGTTTAAGGTAAAAACAGGTATGGATGTGCAAGAAGATATTGAACGCATAAAAGCTTTGTATACTTCCTTTGGTAAGGATTATACCATTAGGGTAGACGCCAATCAAGGATATGATTTAGAACAATTAAAATTATTCTTAAAAGCCACGGCAAACTATCCATTGGAATTAATAGAGCAACCGCTACCAGTGGGTAAAGAGCATGAGTTGTTAAAATTAAGCGCGGCAGAAAGAAAATGTTTAACGGCGGATGAAGCATTGAAAGATCCTCAAGCAGCATTGCAGTTAGCAGCAGGCGAACATGCTTTTGGTATTTACAATATCAAATTGATGAAATGTGGTGGGCTACTTGGAGCAAAGGAAATTGGTACCATAGCGCAGCATGCAGGCATAGATTTGTTCTGGGGTTGCAATGATGAAAGTATCATTAGTATTACAGCTGCATTGCATATCGCTTATGCCTGTCCTAATACAAAATACATCGACCTAGATGGCAGTTTTGATTTGATGGAAGATTTAGTAACTGGTGGATTTGAAGTGCAGGATGGATGCCTAGTGATTAACAACGCGCCAGGTTTCGGCTTTACCAAAATTTAAAAACAGCATTGTGCAAGAGCATCATTTAAATAATCAATTACAACCTAAATTAGGACTTAGAGCGGCCAGCTTTTTAGTCATTAGTGTGATTATAGGTTCTGGGGTATTTAAAAAAATTGCGCCAATGGCTCAAGAGTTGGGTAAACCTTGGTTGATTTTACTATGTTGGCTCATTGCAGGCATTGTAAGTCTTGCAGGCGCTTTGTGTACAGCAGAGTTGGTAAGCATGTATCCAAATTCTGGTGGCGAATACAATTATTTTCAAAAAATTTATGGCCGATTTTTTTCTTTTTTATATGGGTGGGCAAGTTTTGCCGTCATTAAGACCGCATCGATTAGTGCCTTGGCCTATATCTTTGCCCAGTCATTAAATAGTTTATTTCCTTTGCCTGTCTTGGATTCGGATGTTACTTTTTTAGGACTTCATTTATTTGAAAACTTATCCATTAAATTATTGGCTGCATTATTGATTCTATTATTAACCTTATTGAATTATAGAGGTGTGCAGTTCGCAGAAAAGTTAAGTAGTGTATTGACCTATGCCATGTTAGCGGCTATTGCATTTTTCTTAGTGGTGGGGTTTGGTTCGGACAAAGGCAATATGAACAATCTAACTACTGCAGCAAAAGGATTGAGTTCAGACTTGAATGGATGGACACTCATGAAAGCCTTATTTTTAGCAAGCTTAGGTGCATTTTGGGGCTATGATGGCTGGAATAATATTGCGTTCATTGGCGAGGAAATTAAAAATCCAAAACGCAATCTCCCTTTAGCTTTAGGATTAGGTACACTTGGTGTGATGGCGGTATATGTGATGATCAATTTCGTTTTTTTATATGTGATGCCAATTGATTTTTTCATACAATTAAATGAAACACCAAATAAAATTGCAGCAGTAGAAGTAGCAGGTCAACTAAGTGGTCCTATTGGTATGGTACTAGTTGCATGTTTAATTTTAGTGACTACTATGAATTCAACCAATAGTAGTATTTTAATGTCTGCGCGAATGCTGTATGCCATGTCAAGAGATAAAACATTTTTTAAACAAGCAGCTTCGGTGCATCCAAAATACAATACACCTGATAAAGCGTTGTTTATTCAAGCAATTTGGGCAATACTTTTATTATTCTCTGGAAGTTTTGACCAATTAACAGATATGCTTGTATTTGCTGCGTTTCTTTTTTATGCAGCCACTGCAGTTGGATTAATATATTTAAGAATAAAATTACCCAATATGGAAAGAGGGTATAAGGTCATTGCTTATCCAGTAGTGCCTATTTTGTTTTTACTTTTTTGTATTACCATTTGCACCATGACAATCATTAACCAGCCTTATGAAGCTATCATGGGTTTGGCTTTAATCGCGTCTGGATTGCCAGTTTATTGGTGGCTTTATACAAGAAAATAACTATCTTAAAATTGGCGTCCTCGCGCTTGGTAAACTATCCATAAATCACCCTAATACAACTTGTGTTCATTTATCAATCACGGGGGATTTAGAAGAAGGAAATGCTAATTTATACAAGTCCATGTATGAACTAGATGGGATGAATTTGGACTGCATCATTATTGAAAAATTTCCTGAAATTGGTATTGGAAAATCTTTGAATGATAGGATTACAAGGGCATCTTTTTCTTAAAATCCAGCTCATTTATTGCGCTATCGGTAAACCATATTTGGAATAATAAAACCAAGAATTCGCACTGCTAGTTACTTTAATTGGACCTTTTGTTTCCAATTATGCTTGTTCATAGAGAAAAAGTATCAATTTGTTAACAGAATGGTAACGATTGCGTAAATAAATAGGCCTTGGATATATGAAATATAAAGTAATATAAATAGACTTGTAGTCGACATTTTAGCCATTTTGGCTAAGATTGCTAAACAAATTGCTTACAATATGAAACAAATTTTCTTTGGTTTAATGTTAACCTTTTGCACATTTGGAATTTATGCGCAAAATACCACGCTAAATGGGAAGGTTACAGATGAAAATGGAACACCATTAGAAGGTGTGACAGTTAAAATAAAAGGTGCTAACAATGGCATCCAAACATCAAATACAGGTGTATACAAAATTAATATTCCTGGAACAGGAGCTGTGGTTGTATTTAGTTATGTTGGCTATAAAAATGTAGAGCGTAAAGTCACAACAGCAACAACATTGAATGTTCAGATGGAAAAAAACAATGCAACATTAGATGAGCTTGTTGTTATTGGATATCAATCCGTAAAAAGAAAAGATGTAATGGCTTCTGTCTCTTCAATAAGTGCAAAAGATTTAAGAGATATCCCTGCTAATTCAGCTGCGGAAGTTTTAAATGGTCGTTTAGCAGGTGTAACTGCAACAACGGCTGAAGGCTCTCCAGATGCGAATATTAGAATTAGAGTTAGAGGCGGAATGTCAATTACAGGAGATAACTCACCTTTGTATATCTTAGATGGTGTTCAAGTTGAAAATGCATTAAACTTATTATCACCTCAGGATATTCAATCTATCGATGTACTTAAAGATGCTGCTGCGACAGCAATTTATGGTGCTCGAGGTGCGAATGGTGTGGTAGTAATCACAACAAAGTCTGGTAAGAAAGGAAAAATGAAAGTATCATATAATGCTTTTGTTGGTGTGAAAGACTTAGCTAAAAAATTAGGCGTCTTAAATCCATATGACTATACGGTGTATCAATATGAAAGAACAAGAGGTAATGCAACTGATAGTGCATCATTTGCAAAGAGCTTTGGAACAAGATTTGACACATTAAGTGTTTATAAAAATGTAAATCCTATCGATTGGCAGGAGCAAGTTTTTGGTAATACTGGTGAATTAAGCTCTCACAATGTGAATGTAACTGGCGGATCTAATAAATTAACATATGATTTTGGTGGTACAAATTACAAGGACATTGCAGTAGTTAGAAATTCTAGTTTGAATAGAAATATGGGATATGCAAAATTGCAATATAGTCCAATTAAAAAATTGAAATTAGGAGCAACTGCTAGATATATGGTGCAAGATGTTTTTGGTGCAGGGGTATCTGATGATAAAGGTTCTTCATTTAACAGATTAAGAAATGCTGTAAGATATCGTCCTTTCTTATCTGCGAATCAAGATATTGATGATGCGGATCCATTGGCTGATCCATCCGTAGGTAATGGATTAAACTTAGTTAATCCAATTCAATTAACGGATCAAGAATATAGAAAAAGAACAACCTATTCTAAGAATGCTTCATTTAACTTAAGCTATACCATCCTTAAGAATGTCACATTTGCTTCTACAGTCGGTTTTGATGATAATGCCATAGTAGATAGAAAGTTCAGTGATTCTGCTACACCTTATTCAGTTTTACAAGGATCAAGAAAACCAATTATGAGCATTGATTCAATAAATAGAACTACGCTTACAAATTCAAATGTTTTGACCTATGCGGTGAATAATTTGAATGGGAAACATGATTTCTCTTTCTTAGTTGGGGAAGAAACATATGATATGGAGACAAAAACCGTGAATAATCTTTTTAGATTGTTGCCAAATGGTATTACTCCAAATGATGCCTTCTTTTATAGAGTGCAAGGAACTGCAGTTGCAGGTTATCCAAAATTGAATCAGACACATTATACCAATCTTTCATTGTTTAGTAGAATGAGTTACGCTTATATGGATAAGTACTTATTTTCTGCAAACGTAAGAGCGGATGGGGCCTCTAAATTCTCTGAATCTAATAGATGGGGTTATTTCCCTTCAGGTTCATTTGCTTGGAGAGTGAAAAAGGAAAAGTTCTTGGAGAATGTAGATGCGATTACTGATATGAAATTAAGATTGGGATATGGTGAAGTGGGTAACAATAGAATCAATGACTATTTATATTTAAATACTTATAATAATTCTGGTTCATTTTATTATGGCGTTGGAGGTCAAACAATTTATGGGTATTCATCTGCTTCTTTAGTGAATCCTAATTTATTATGGGAATCAACTGTCAGCAGAAACATTGGACTTGATCTTACTTTGTTTAAGCGTTTGAATGTAACAGTGGATGTCTATAATAATGCATCAAATAATTTATTATTGAATGTGCCTATTGCATCTACTTATGGATACTCTACTCAATTACAAAACATCGGTAGAACATCTAATAAAGGGGTGGAGATTGCTTTGAGTGGATTGGTGATGAGCAAAGGAGATTTTAATTGGAATGCTAATTTTAATATTTCATTTAATAAAAATACAATTGAAGCATTGGGTGTAAATCAATCAAGCTTCTTCCCAGCTGCTAGTTGGGGTGTATCTGGGCAGCCAACCGATTATATAGCTAAAATTGGACAACCAGTTGGTGCCATGTATGGATTGGTGACAGACGGCTACTATACAACGAATGATTTTGACTATAACTACGCAACAGGTGTGTATACTTTAAAATCAGGCGTTGCAACAAATGCAGGTATTATTGGAACGGTAATGCCAGGTGCTGTTAAGTTCAAGGATTTAAATAATGACGGCAAGATTGATTTAAACAATGACAGAACAATTATTGGCAATCCAACTCCTAAATTTACAGGAGGTTTAAGTCAGCAGTTTACATACAAGAATTGGGACATGAGCATGTTTGTCAATTTCTCTTATGGTAATAAAATTTACAATGCTAACAAAATTGAATTAACAAATGGTTATACACCAAATGGTAATTTATTAGACATGATGGCGAATCGTTATAGAACGGTAGATGTAAATGGTAAAGTATTGGTCTCTGTAAATACTGCTGGTCAAGTGGTTGGTGGATTACCTGTATTTTTAGATATAGCAAATACCAATGCAAACATATGGTCACCACTTAAAAGCGCAGGTGCATTTTACCCTCATTCATGGGCAATGGAAGATGGCTCTTTCGTTAGAATCAATAACATGACAATTGGACATACAATCACTTCAAGTAAATTGGCAAAATTAAAAATTAGCAAATTGAGATTTTACCTAACTGGAAATAACTTGGCTGTATTTACTAAATATACAGGATATGATCCTGAAGTAAGTGTATCTAATAATGGTTTAACGCCTGGTTTAGATTACTCTGCTTATCCAAAAAGTAGATCATTCATTTTCGGTTTAAATGTGACTTTTTAATTGACAAACTTTAAAACTTTCTATATGTTTAATAAATCATTTCATAAATACATTTTTGCATTACTAATGCCAACAGTTGCATTAGTAGGCTGTCAAAAATTTTTAGATCAAAAACCAATCACTGAATTAGGAACAGAGCAAGTTTTTAGTGATGTGCCAAGTGCAACAAAAGCAGTTGCTTCTGCTTATAGCCGTTTAGTTGGTGATGCAGGATACGGGATTCGTGTAAGCTTGTATTATCCATTAGACAATGATGAGATGCAAGGACCAACCGGTGCAGGTGACAATGATCGTCGTGATATTGCACGATATAGTGCAACTTCAGGTAACGCACAAATTACCAATCCCTTTAATCAAATGTTTACAGGGATAGAATTCTCTAACAATTGCATTGACAATATTCCTAAAATGGCCATGTATACTTCTGGATCTGATAAAGAAAAGAAGCAGTTACAAAGACTACATGGCGAAGCTTTAACTTTAAGAGCACAATTTTATTTGGAAGCAATTCGCAACTGGGGTGATTTGCCTGCACATTTCACATCTGCTTCAAATCTAGCAGGAGGCAATCCTTTCCCTAAAGCAACTGATAGAGATTCTTTGTATGAAGTATTATTGAATGACTTGAAATTGGCAGCAACATTAGTGCCTTGGAGAAATGAATTAGCTTCTATTGGAGATGCGCAAGATGAAAGAATTACCAAAGGAACAGTGAAAGCTTTAAGAGCAAGAATCGCATTATTCAGAGCAGGATATTCATTAAGAAGAAGTGGTACTATGGCTCAAGGTTCAAACCCAGCAACTTATTATAAAATTGCTTTGGACGAATGTGCTGAAATTATGGCTTCTGGTCAGCATACATTAAATCCTAATTATAAGGAACTATGGAAAAACCAAGTTGGTGCAAGGGTATCAGCAGATCCAAATGGAGAATTGATGTTCCAGGCAAGTGCAACTGGTAGAACAGGTGTTGCAGATACTAAATTGGGATATTATAATGGACCAACAGTTGGAACTTTTGGAAATAAAAGTGTGAATGTGTTACCTACTTATTTCTATGCATTTGATTCCACTGATTTAAGAAGAGATGTGACTTGTGTGCCATACAATGTTGCAGCAAATGGTGTCACTAAAGTAGGGCAAGCAATTACCGCAATTAATGATGGCAAGTACAGAAGGGACTGGATTTCAAATCCAGCTGTTTCTGCTACAGATGCGATTCAATATTTTGGATTAAAATGGCAAATCATTCGTTATGCAGATGTACTATTGATGTATGCAGAAGCAGAGAATGAATTAAATGGCCCTACAGTTGCTGCTTACAATGCAGTGAATCAAGTAAGAAGAAGAGGTTATGGTAAATCTATCTCTGCAACTGATGCGACTGTCGATTTGCCAACTGGTTTATCAAAGTCTAGTTTCTTTAAAGCATTAGTTAAAGAGCGTTCTTTAGAATTAGGTGGCGAAGGTGTTAGAAAATATGATTTAATTAGATGGAATTTATTAGCTACCACAATTGCAGATACAAAGAAAAACTTGTTAGATATGTCTAATAGAGTTGGTGCTTTTGCTGACCTGCCTCAATCTATGTATTATTTTACGACAGCAACTGGTGATGATAAATCTATTTGGAGCAATTCATTATATAAAGCAGCTCCATCAGCTACACCAACTGGTACAACTAAAATTGTTTGGGTAAGTTCGGCAATCAATACAACTGCATTATCAAGATTTGCAACAGGATTTACTACAGGTAAATCAGAATTATTACCAATTCCACAGCCTGTCTTAGATGCTAATTTCAATATGAAGCAGAATCCTGGTTATTAAGGTTTAAATAAGTAAACAAGGCAGCATTAGCTGCCTTGTTTTTTTATATATTACACCATGAAATTCATCTCCTTTTTATTTTTGATTTGTTTGTTGATTACAAGCAAATCTAATAGTCAAACGATTGCCTTTCCTGGCGCCGAGGGTTTCGGCAAATACACAAATGGAGGAAGAGGTGGAAAAGTCATTAAAGTGACTAATTTAAATGATAGTGGTCCAGGAAGTTTAAGAGAGGCTGTATCAAAAAAATATCCTAGAATTATTGTGTTTGAGGTAGATGGAATAATTCATCTGACTTCAAAATTGAATATTCAAGCCAATATTACTATAGCTGGACAGTCAGCGCCAGGTGATGGTATTTGTATTGCGGATCAGTCGGTTCAGCTTGCTGGTGATAATATCATCATAAGGTATATGCGGTTTAGATTAGGAGATCAATTTCAAAGAGGTGATATGGTAGACGGCAATGGAAGTGATGATGCTTTGGGCGGTAATAAAAGAAAAAATATCATCATAGATCATTGTAGTTTGAGTTGGAGTAATGACGAAGTTTTTTCTATTTATGGGGGAGATAGTACGACCCTTCAGTGGAATTTAATTGCAGAACCATTAAACTACTCGTATCATTTTGAGAAAGGGGATACAGACTTTGAAAAACATGGCTATGGTGGTATTTGGGGAGGGCAACATTTAACTGCACATCATAATATGTTTGCACATTGTATTAGCAGGAATCCAAGATTTAATGGAAATAGAGCAGGAACAGATCAAGAACTAGTTGATTTTAGGAATAACCTAATCTATAATTGGGAACACAATAGCGTTTATGGTGGGGAGCTTGGATATTATAATATTGTCAATAACTATTATAAGCCTGGTCCTAGCACTCGCGCTTCTGTTAAAAAGAGAATTGTGAATCCGTCAAAAGATGAAACCAGAGGCTTAGGAATTTTTTTTGTAGCCGGGAATTGGGTAGAAGGGAATGAGGCTGTATCAAATAACAATCAATTAGGAATTGAGTTTGACAATAAAATTTCTGAACTTGAAAAAAAAGCATCAAAGGCATCTTCGCCTTTTGAAGTGATTGCTATTCCAAATCAACTAGCTAAAGAGGCATATACTTCAATATTAAATTTGGTAGGAGCCTCTTTAAAAAGGGATACTTTGGACCAAAGAGTGATTCAGGATGTTATACTTAGTAGAGGAAAAATTATAGATGTTCAAGGTGGCTTTGAGCATGGTACACCATTTGAAAAAACGATACAAGCTTGGCCAAATTTAAAGCCCGGTTCTGCATTAATAGATACTGATCAAGATGGCATGCCTGATATATGGGAAAAGTCCAAAGGGTTAAGTATTACTTTGTACAATGCAGAAAGGCATGATTTATCAAAAGAATATACCAATATTGAGGTATATTTAAATAGCTTATTACTTCAATAATATGGTATGAAAAAAATTTCTTGGCTGGCATTTTCCATAATACTTCTTTCATTTACGATGCCAATAAGACAAAAAAAAATCTGGTTATGTGGCGATAGTACAATCGCCATAAAACAAACTACTGCTTATCCTGAAACTGGTTGGGGTATGCCATTTGTGCATTTTTGGGATAGCACTATACAAGTTCAAAATCTTGCCAAAAATGGAAGAAGTACAAAAACCTTTATTAATGAAGGCTTATGGCAACAAGTAATTGATGGAGCTAGAGAAGGAGATTATATATTTATTCAATTTGGTCATAATGACGAATCAAAAGAAAAAGTAGATCGGTACACTAATCCCGAAGATTTTAAAGCTAATCTTACCAAATTTGTAAAAGAAGCCCGTGCTTTAAAAGCCATTCCAATTTTATTGACCCCAGTTTCAAGACGTAAATTTAATGAAGCAGGTATTGCTCAAGAGACCCATATAATATACACTCAATTAGTAAAAGAGGTAGCTGATTCAGAAAAAGTTTTGTGGATTGATTTAGATACAAAAAGCCGATCCTTATATCAAGATTTTGGTAAAGACAATTCAACTTTATTGTTTTTACAATTAAAAGCTGGGGAGCATCCAAATTATCCCGATGGGAAAATTGATAACACACATTTTTCTGAATTAGGTGCTAGATTGATTGCTCAATTGGTCTTGAAAGAAATCCAAGCTTTAAACACAAGCTTAAACCAACATATCATTGTTCCAAAAAAGAAATAATGAAAAATACTACACTTGCTTTGTTATTTATTATGAGCTTCTTTCAGTTTGGATTTGCTCAAAATAAAGCAATTAAATATGATTATATAGTGGGCAAAGATGCAACATCTACCTACCACAATATTCAGGAAGTATTAAATCTTATTCCATCAGGGAATACGAAGCCAGTAAGCATTTATGTAAAGCAGGGGGTCTATAAAGAAGTTATAACAGTGGATGCAAGTAAATCCAATATTTCATTAGTAGGAGAGCATGAAGACAATACCATTATTCAATATGATAATCATGCTGGTGTAAAAATGTCCAATGGGGACACCTTAAATACATGGACCTGTGCAGCAGCTTTTATTTATGGCAATGATTTTCAAGCACAACACATTAGCTTCAGTAATCAGGCAGGATTTAATGCAGGCCAAGCTGTTGCATTGAGAGTAGAGGGCAATCGTGCTGCTTTTTATAATTGCAAAATGTTAGGCTTTCAAGATGTATTATTTTTAAGTGGAAATGGGGTAAAACATTATTTTGAAAATTGTTATATCGAAGGTACCACGGATTTTATTTTTGGTGCAGCAACTGCATTGTTTCAAAATTGTACCATTCATAGTAAAAAGAATTCTCATGTCACAGCAGCTTCAACCAATTCGATTATTCCTATTGGTTTTGTTTTTAAAAATTGTAGATTAACTGGTGACTCAGTCTTAAATAAAGTTTCTTTAGGAAGACCTTGGAGTCCTACTGCAAGTGTAACTTATATTCATTGTTGGCTAGGCAAGCATATTGTAGAGGAAGGATGGAACAATTGGAAAAATCCTGCTAATGAAGCTACAGCTAGGTATAGTGAATATAAAAGTCTTGGGCCTGGGGCAAATCCATCTAAAAGAGTAGGCTGGTCAAAGCAACTTACAGATGATATAGCAAATTCTTTCACTATTGAAAAAATATTTGGAACATGGTTGCCATCAAAAAGAGTGTTTTAAAAATCAGCTTTCATTTATTTATCCTTATTGTAACTGCTACAACCACATTAGCACAAACTTATACGAATCCTATTATACACGCAGACTATAGTGATCCAGATGCAATTCGAGTTGGAGATGATTATTATATGACTGCATCAAGTTTTACATCTGTGCCTGGTTTGCCAATTCTACATTCTAAAGATTTAGTTCATTGGCAACTAATTGGCTATGCATTAAAAAATAATCAACCAATTGAACATTATAAGAAAGTGCAACATGGTGCAGGGGTTTGGGCGCCAAGTATCCGTTTCCATAATGGAGAATTTTATATTTTTTATCCAGATCCAGATTTTGGCATTTATGTTATTAAGTCAAAAAATATTTTAAGAGATTGGTCTACACCTAAATTGGTTTTGGCAGGTAAAGGATTAATAGATCCTTGTCCTTTATGGGATAAAAATGGCAAAGTGTATCTAGTACATGCATTTGCTGGAAGTAGGGCTGGTATTAAATCGGTATTAGCTATAAAAGAGTTAAATGCTTCTGCAACCGAAGTAATTGATGAGGGACAACTAATTTATGATGGCCATGGAATTGACCCAACAGTTGAGGGGCCGAAATTATACCAACGAAACGGATGGTATTATGTATTTGCTCCAGCTGGGGGTGTTGCGACTGGCTGGCAAATTGTATTAAGGTCAAAAAACATATATGGGCCCTATGAAAGGAAAGTGGTCTTGGAGCAAGGAGCATCTTCAATTAATGGGCCACATCAGGGCGCTTGGATACAGACCAGCACAGGACAAGATTGGTTTATACATTTCCAAGATAAAGGGGCATATGGAAGAATAACACATTTACAACCGTTGTTCTGGAAAAATGACTGGCCAATAATAGGTATTGATAAAGACGGCAATGGAATTGGAGAACCAGTATTGACTTATACTATGCCTAAAGTAACAAATCAAGCAATTCCATTTGTTCAAAATGAGGCTTTGTCTTTTCAGTGGCAGGCAAATCCATCAACAAATTGGCGTTTTAAATTTCAAGATCAGTACAGGCAGTATGCAGTTCTATTAAGTGACAGTGCTGAAAATCTTTGGAATTTTCCTGCTATGTATTTACAAAAAATACCTGCAGAATTATTTACAACAACTACAAAAATTAATTTCTCAAGTTTACAGATAGGCGAACGAGCTGGATTTATATTGATGGGCAAGTCTTATGCAGCAATAGAGCTTTTAAATACAGGGGACGGGTTGCAATTAAATTACATAGAATGTATTGATGCAGATAAAAAACGACCCGAAATCAAAATACCATTCATGTCAAATGCGCCAAGATCTCTTTATCTTCGTATGCATATGGATACTGGAGCAGTTGCGAGTTTTAGTTACAGTCTTGATGGCATAAATTATGTCAACATGAATGCAAAATTTAAAGCTACACCCGGTGTTTGGGTCGGTGCTAAAATGGGTTTTTATTGTATTTCAAATCGCGTCACCAATGATGCGGGTTTTTTAGAAATACAATCATTTAATACACAAAAAAATTAAATTATGAAATATAGCTCAACCATCTTGCTAGGTTTTATGTCATTGTTTTTTTCGAATGCCATGAACGCACAATCTAAGCATCAAATGCAAGTAAAAACTGCAGTTGAAAAATTAACATCAGCAATGATTTCTGGGGAACGAGTAGCATTAGAAATGATTGCTTCAAATCGTCTTAGTTATGGACACTCAGGAGGTCATGTGGAAGGCAAGGCTGAATTTGTAGAAAAAATCGCAAGTGGGAAATCTGATTTTGTTTCTATTGATATTTCAGAACAAACAATTGATATTGTAGGAAAAACGGCAATTGTACGTCATCAATTGAATGCTACTACAAATGATGGCGGTAAGCCAGGTGTTGTAAAATTGAAAATTTTACTCATTTTCAAGAAGGAACAGGGTGTATGGAAATTGCTTGCAAGACAAGCTGTTAAGGCTTAAGCATCTTTTTTAGCAGACGAAGCTCTTTGATGTAAAATCGCAGGCATATTGATATTTTCAAATTGCTTGACAACATTTTTATTTTCAATATTATGAATTAATAATTCAGCTGCAACCCTTCCCATCTCATAAGCTGGTTGCATCACAATAGACAGAGAGGGTACTAATAAGTCAGTAAGTACAAGATTACTAAAGCCAACTAAAGCCACTTCTTGTGGGATAGCTATTTTTGTTTGTTGGCAATATCGAACAATGTTGGTCGTAATTTTATCTGAACAAGCTAAAATAGCATTCGGCTTTTTTTTGCTCCGCATAAGCGTGTTCATAGCGGTCTCCACTTCTTTATAAATTAAACCTCCATGAGCGCAAAACTGAATTAGACGATCTTCTATTTTTATTTTATGCGCTTTTAAGGCAGACTTGTAACCTTCAAGTCTTTCTTGACTAATTGATAAAAATGGCGCATTAGAAATACATGCAATCTCCTTGTAACCATTTTTGATAAAATGGGTGGTTGCATCATAGGAAGCTTGGAAATTGTCCGTTTTAACTTTATGAATTTTATCAAAATTGACAATTCTATCAAAGGAAACCATATGCATTCCACGGTCATATAAACCTTGAATATGACTAAAATCTTCGGTTTCTGATGATACGGATAAGATAATTCCATCCACGCTTCTAGAGGCTAAATAGTCTAAAGAAGAGTTCTCACGTAAAATGTCCTCCTTGCTTTGCGCAATAATTACATTGTAACCCTTCTCCTGTGCTACTGATTCTATACCGTCAATGGCCTGTGAGAAAAAGCTATTGGCAATTTCACTTACTAGAACCCCAATAGACCTGCTTCGCTTCTCTTTTAGGCTTAAAGCAATCGGATTTGGCCTATAATTATGCTCTTTTGCATAACTTAACACCCTTTGTTTTGTTTCTGCACTAATTTGATAACTATCCCTAATGGCTCTACTAACGGTAGAATTCGAAAGGCCCAAAGCTTTGGCTATGTCTTTGATCGTGATCGCTTCGAATTTCATTTTATTAAAGGATTGAGTTATAAAGTTACAGTTTTTTACTACAAATAGGCCGGTATCGTTTGCGTAAATTGAGGGGTTCAAATTGACTTTTTTATATCCTATAATCGGCTTAATTCTTTAAATTTATTCTTCTATGAAACGATTGCTAATTGCTTGTATAGCAAGTTTTTCTTGCTTAACTGGGATGTCTCAAGTGCAACCCAATTTTAAGGTATTGACTACCTCTTTTAAAAAGGATACATTATCCATTCAAAAGCTAGGTGCAAAGTCAAATGGCCAGTTTTTAAATACAGAAGCTATTAATGCTTCTATAAAATTAATGCACCAAAAAGGGGGCGGGGTTGTTTTAATACCTAAAGGGCAATGGCTTACTGGGCCAATTGTTTTAAAATCAAATGTAAATTTACATTTAGCTCAAGGGGCTTTGTTGATTTTTAGTGCAGATTTCTCTTTATATCCATTGGTCGTTTCTTCATTTGAAGGAGTGGACGCTGCAAGATGTCAATCACCCATTTCTGCCGAAAATCAAACTAACATAGCAATTACAGGAACAGGCATTATTAATGGGAATGGAATTTATTGGAGACCATTGAAGAAAGAAAAATTGTCTGAAGCAGAATGGAAAAGACATTTACAAACTTATGGGGGCGCATTAACTGAAGATAAAAAAACTTGGTATCCTTCTAAAGCAGCTGCTGATGCATCAAAATCAAAAGATATTGGTAAGCTAGTTAACGGAAAAAAATTACAAGATTTTGAAAATATCAAAGACTTTCTTCGCCCAAATATGCTAAGAATCAATGGCTGTAGTAAAGTATTAGTGGAAGGGGTGACTTTTGAAAATTCTCCTGCATGGACTACACATTTTTTAATGAGTAAGGATATTACAGTAAAGGGGATGCGTGTAAAAAATCCATGGTGGGGTGCAAATACGGATGCCATTGATTTAGAGAGCTGTAGTAATGTTAGTTTAGAGGATTGTGTATTTGATACTGGTGATGATGGTATTACAATTAAAAGTGGAAGAGATGAGGATGGTCGCAGAAGAGGTATGCCAACTCAAAATGTGATAGTAAGGAATTGCACTGTGTATCATGCACATGGAGGGTTTGTAATTGGAAGTGAAATGAGTGGAGGTGCTAAAAATATACATATTTATGACTGCACATTTATTGGTACAGACATTGGCTTGAGGTTTAAAACTGTAAGAGGAAGAGGAGGGCTAGTGGAAAACATCTATGCCCACAATGTCAATATGAAAGATATTGTTGGAGAGGCTATTTTGTTTGATATGTATTACGCTGCAGTAGATCCGATTAAAATTAACAATGAAGATGGTGTTAAAGTTGTAGTCGAAAAATTTCCGGTGACAGAAGCTACTCCACAGTTCAAGAATTTTTATTTTGACAATATAGTAGTAGATGGTGCTAGTAAGGCAGTTTTTGTTAGAGGACTTCCAGAAATGCATATCCGAAATATTAAATTAGATAAATTATATATTAAGTCTAGACAAGGGGTGCAAATTGAAGAAGCCACTGGTGTATCTATTAAAAATGCTACAATTATTACAACTGATAATGGCCCAATTTTAAATACATCTAATGCAAATGAGTTAGACATTGACACGATTGCGTTAAAAAAGATCAATGCAGGCAGCACTAGTTTAGCTGAAAAATTTGCAGCTACAGCCATGCACATTTGGCCAGATTCTTTTGCTGTGAAGCCAGGTGGCAAGGCAAGATGGAGTTACGATCAAGGTGTTATATTACGTGGCATTGACGCATTGTGGAATGCCACTGGTGGTGCACGGTATTTTGATTACATGCAACATGCAATGGATTATTATGTAAAAGAAGATGGTAGTATCTATGATTATAAGCCAGATGATTTTAATATTGATCACTTAAACAATGGAAAAATTTTATTGACTTTGTATCAGGTCACTGGTAAAGAAAAATATAAAAAAGCGATTGAACAATTACACAATCAATTATTAAACCACCCAAGAAATACTTTAGGTGGGTTTTGGCATAAAAAAATATATCCTAACCAAATGTGGTTAGACGGTTTATACATGGGTGCAGCATTCTATGCACAATGGGCAGCTGTATTTCATGACACAGTTGCTTATAATGATATTACAAGACAATTTGTTTTAGCAGAAAAATATACAAGAGACGATAAAACGGGATTGTTGTATCATGCATGGGATGAAAGTAAGCAACAAAAATGGGCAGACCCGGTAACGGGCAAATCGCCCCATATTTGGGCAAGGGCAATGGGTTGGTATGGTATGGCATTGGTTGATGCTTTGGATTATTATCCAGCAAACCATCCTGGGAAAGATAGTTTGATTCAAATTCTACAAAGATGGTCTTCTGCTATTCTTAAAGTTCAAGATCCAAAAGACGGGGTATGGTTTGATATACTAGACGCTCCAACTGACCCGCGCAATTATAAAGAAGCATCTGCATCAAGTATGTTTACCCTAACATTGTTAAAGGCAATTCATAAAGGCTACATTTCTTCTAATTACATGGATCAAGCGAAAAAAGCATATGCAGGTTTACTGAAAAATTTTATTGTAAATGAATCTGGGCAAAATAATTTAAAAGGCACAGTGAGTGTGTCAGGCTTAGGAGGCAACCCATACAGAGACGGCAGCTTGGATTATTATTTCAAGGAACCGGTTGTGGTGAATGACCCAAAAGGGATGGGTGCCTTTTTACAAGCAACAGTAGAGGCGGAATTCAATCAAGTAAAAATGAAATATCCAGTAGATATGAAGCACCCAGTTGTTTTATTGGATGCGTTTTATAATAATGAGATTAAAAAAGATGCATATGGTCGTGATGCAAGATGGCATTATGCTTGGGAAGATATTTCAAATGGTGGGTTTGGAATGTTAGGCAAACAATTTGAAAGTAAGGGAGCGCAGTTAAAGACACTATTAAAAGCGCCAACAACTTCATCTTTAAGTCAAGCAACTGTGTATTTGATTGTAGATCCAGATAATTTGAAAGACAATCCAGCACCAAACTATATGAATGAAGCGGATGCATTGGTTATTAGCAATTGGGTAAAAGAGGGAGGCGTATTGGTTTTACTTGCAAATGATTCTTCCAATTGTGATTTAGTCCATTTCAATCTTTTAGCACAAAAATTCGGCATTCATTTTACAAATGAATCCATTAATATGGTAAAAGGTAATGCATTTGAGATGGGTGCTGCATTCCCAGTTATTGGCAACCCGGTATTAAAATCGGAGACTAAAATTTATGTAAAGGAGGTCAGCGCAATGCATTTAAATTCTACTGCAGAAGCAATTGCTACAATCAATGATAAAGTAGTTGCTGCAATTGCAAAATTTGGCAAAGGGAAAGTGATTGCTATTGGGGATCCTTGGTTATACAATGAATATGTAGATGGAAGAAAATTGCCAATCGATTTTAGAAATTTCGAAGCCATGCAACAAGTTGTAAACTGGACATTATCAAAATAGCATGACTCAATTTTCAAAAATATTGGTACTATCGGCACTGATGATTGCACCATCGCTTATAACGAAAGCGAGTAATGAAGTGTGGAAAGTGAGCAAGGCTGGAAAGGGTCAATTTACAACGATCCAATCTGCCATTGATCATATCGCTTCGGGTACACATGATTTTATTTTAATTGAAATTGAGGCAGGGATATATCAGGAGAAATTAAGCATCAAAAAAAGCGGTTTTGCATTAATTGGAGCGGGAATAGGTAAAACTGTAATCACACAATCTATTGCAAGAGATGCATGGCGATGTGAAAACATAGATGATTGGGGTGTAGCAACTGTGAATGTAGATTCATGCAAAAATATCAATTTCAAAAACTTGACAATTGAAAATACTTATGGTTTTGAACATAAAGAAGCAATTAAGATCCCTTGTTCATTAGATACGGCAAAGTTTAAGTGGGTTCAGCCAAATGGGCATCAAATGGCATTTAGAAGTTTTTATGCTACACAACTTAAATTTGAGAACTGTCACTTTAGGGCATTTGGTGGAGATACAATGAGTCCTTGGAATACAACCGACGGCATGTTTTATTTGAAAGATTGTGTGCTAGAGGGTGGTGTAGATTTTTACTGTCCACGTGGGTGGGCTTATGCCGAAAACTGCACTTTTATTAGTCATACAGGAACTGCTGCAATTTGGCATGATGGGTCTCTTCACGAAGAGGCGAAAACTGTTTTAGTGGATTGTCATTTTAAAGGATTCGATGGATTTAATCTAGGAAGATTTCATAGAGACGCACAATTTTATTTGATCAAATGTCATTTTGCATCAAATATGTCACAAGAAGACATCTATCAAGTAAAAACGACCAATACACTAAGTTGGCTTAGAAGAGTTTATTACTATGATTGCGAGGGAGGTTCAGGAGAAAAGCCCTTTTTTAAAAATAATTTACAAGAAGCCAGGGGAAATCCAAGGGCTGAAAATATAAATGCGAACTGGGTATTTGGAAATAGATGGAATCCCCTTTTACAATAAAGTATAATTAAGTATAAATGAGTCAAAAAATATTAAATAAAGCAATCGCTCAAAAAAATCCAGATCTTATTTTTCCTTCTACTGAAAAAGTAATTCAGTTTGGAACTGGTGTCTTGTTGAGAGGACTGCCTGATTATTTCATTCACCGTGCCAACCAACAAAACTTGTTTAATGGTAGTGTTGTAGTTATCAAATCTACAAAATCAGGTGGTGTAGACGAATTCACTCAACAGGATGCATTATTTACACATTGTGTTCGTGGTATATACAATGGGCAAAATATAGATGAATCTTTTATAAACACATCAATTAGTAGAGTTTTAGCAGCTGCTTCGGATTGGCATCAAATATTGGAGTTATCAAAGTCTGTGGATATTGAAATAATTATATCTAATACTACCGAAGCTGGAATGGTGTTAGATGAAAAGGATATCATTGCTCAAAGCGTGCCAAATTCTTTTCCTGGAAAATTATTGGCATTGTTATTTGAAAGATGGCAGCATTTTAATGGAGATAGAAATAAAGGATGGGTTATACTGCCTACCGAATTAATGCCAGATAATGGGATTTTGTTAAAAAGTTTAGTCAATCAATTGGCTAAAATCAATGCGTTGCCTGCTGCGTTTATTGAATGGATGAATGATGCAAATGATTTTTGTAATACTTTGGTTGATAGAATCGTGCCAGGCAAAGTGAGTGATTCAGAAATACAATTGTTAGAAAATCAATTAGGCTATAGGGATAATTTATTGATTACAAGTGAGCCTTTTGCTTTGTGGGCTATTGAAACAAATAATAAATCGACCATAGAAAAACTTTCTTTTGCAAACATTGATGACAGAATTGCCATTGCTCCAAATATTGTAAAATTTAGAGAACTTAAATTAAGACTACTAAATGGCACACATACTTTTACTTGTGCAATAGCTATTCTAGCAGGCTTTGAAACAGTTATTGAAGCAATGTCTGATGCCTCTTTTAAAAGTTGCATACAAAATTTAATTTATGAAGAATTGGCGCCATGTGTCATATCAGAAGTTATTTCTATAGCAGAGGCTACACAATTTTCAAATAAAGTGTTAGAAAGATTTTCTAATCCTTATATTCAACATAAATGGATAAGCATCGCGCTAAACTTTGAAGAGAAAATGCATATGCGCAATAGTTATTTAATGGAAACATTTATCAATAAGCAAGGGCAGTCTCCAAAATATATGAGCATGGGATTTGCTGCATTTTGTGTTTATATGGAACAAGCACATCAAAAAATCATTTTGGTCGAAGATTATTGCAAGGATAGCTCATTTGCATCAGATGTAAATGTATGGATTGGGGCAATCAAAGAAAAAGGCATGAAAAATGTATTAGCAGTATGAAACAAATAATTTTAAAAGTAAACCCAAAGGATAATGTATTAGTTGCTTTACAAAATTTAAGCAAGGGGGATACAATGGAGTACGAGGGATCTAATATTGTTTTGCAAGAAGACATTCCTGCAAAACATAAATTTTATATGCAAGACCTTAAAAAAGGAACTGCAGTCATCATGTACGGTATATTAGTAGGTAAGGTTACAGTAGATGTGGTTGCTGGTATTCGAATGTCAACTGAAAATCTACATCATGCCTCTGAGCCCTTTGTGTTTAAACCTTATGATTATAGCTGGTCTGCACCAGATGTATCTAAATTTGCAGACAGAACATTTAACGGTTATCACCGTGCAGACGGAAGAGTAGGTACAGCTAATTATTGGTTATTTATTCCTACTGTATTTTGTGAGAACAGAAATTTAGATGTGATTAAGGAAGCTTTGCACAATGAATTGGGTTATTCAGTATCCAATCAATATAAAAATTATACAAAGGATTTAATTAATGCCTTTAAGGAGGGGAAGGATATTACTGAATCTGTTTCTTTAGCGCCAAATACGCTGTCAAATAAAAGGGTATTTGAAAATATTGATGGTATTAAATTTTTAAACCACCAAGGTGGCTGTGGCGGTATCCGTCAAGATGCTGCAGTTTTAAGTAAATTATTAGCCGCTTATGCGGATCATCCCAATGTGGCTGGCATTACTGTAATGAGTTTGGGTTGTCAGAACCTGCAATTATCAGATTTTGAAAAAGACATTAAGGAGCGTAATCCAAATTTCAATAAACCACTTTATATTTTTGAACAACAAAAATCTTTAAGTGAGCCAGAAATGATCGCCTCTGCTATACAATCAACTTTTAAAGGTTTAGTAGAAGCAAATCAACAAAAAAGAGCACCAGCAGGTTTGGATAAATTATGTTTGGGTGTAAAGTGTGGAGGAAGTGATGGTTTTAGTGGTATTTCTGCAAATCCAGCTGTTGGTTATTGCGCAGATTTGCTTGTTGGATTGGGGGGCACAGTTTTACTTGCAGAATTTCCAGAATTATGTGGCGTGGAGCAAGAATTAATTAACAGAACAATTCATCCAGATGCAGCAAATAAGTTTATTCATTTAATGAAGTCATATTCAGAATCCGCTCTACAAGTTGGATCTGGTTTTCATATGAATCCTTCCCCTGGAAATATTAAAGACGGTTTAATCACCGATGCTATAAAAAGTGCAGGCGCTGCAAAAAAAGGCGGCAATTCTCCAATTGTAGATGTACTGGATTATACAGAACCTGCTACAAAAAAGGGCTTGAATCTAGTTTGCACGCCTGGAAATGATGTCGAAGCGACTACGGGAAAAGCAGCTGCAGGTGCAACTTTAATTTTGTTTACTACAGGTTTAGGTACACCAACAGGCAATCCAGTATGTCCAACCATTAAAGTATCAAGCAATACAGCGCTTGCTAAAAGAATGGCCGATATTATTGATATAGACACAGGGCCAGTTATAGAAGGAGAAATGACAATCCCTCAAATGGGAGAAGCAATTTTAGAATATTGTATTAAAGCTGCTAGTGGAGAAGTAACTCCTAAAGCTGTATTATTAAACCAAGACGATTTTATTCCATGGAAGCGTGGTGTAAGTTTATAATGTATAAATAGAAATTAGAATGAAACCTTTTTTAGACGAAAATTTTTTATTAAAAACAAAGACGGCACAAACGCTATATCATGAGTATGCTAAAAAGATGCCTTTGATTGATTATCACTGTCATTTATCTCCGCAACAAATTGCAGAAAATAGTCAGTTCCGTAATTTAACAGATGCATGGTTGTCTGGCGATCATTATAAGTGGAGAGCTATGCGCACCAATGGCGTGGATGAGTCTTATTGCACTGGCAATAAGTCAGATGAAGAAAAATTTATGAAATGGGCCGAGACTGTACCTTATACGATGCGTAATCCATTGTATCATTGGACGCATTTGGAATTACAGAGGTATTTTGGTGTTACAGAGATATTGAATCCTAGTTCAGCTAAAGGTATCTATGAACAATGTTCTGCTATGTTGCAAGAGCCTAGTTTTGCAACGCAAGGCTTAATACAAAAAATGAATGTTCGTGTTATTTGTACCACGGATGATCCAATCGATAATTTGGAATGGCATCAAAAAATAAAAGACAGCAATTTTGATGTAAAAGTTTTTCCAGCTTTTCGTCCAGACAAAGCGATGGAAGTAAATAACACTTCAAATTTTACTTTATATGTAAAAAAAGTAGAGGAAGCAACGAATACAAGTATTTCGAATTTGCATGATTACTTATCCGCACTTAAATCAAGACATGACTTCTTTGCAACAATGGGATGTAATGTTAGCGATCATGGGTTAGAAGAAATTTATGCAGATACATTTACAGAAGGAGAAGTGGAAGCTATTTTTATCAAAGCACTTGCAGGTAAAGACTTGAGTTTATTAGAACAACGACAATTTAAGTCTGCTATGTTATTGCATTTTGCTGAATGGGATTGGGAAAAAGGATGGATTCAGCAATACCATTTAGGGGCATTGCGTAATAATAATACACGGATGTTGCAACAATTAGGACCTGATACGGGATGGGATAGTATTGGCGATTTCTCACAAGCTGTGGCTTTGTCTACATTTTTAAATAAACTAGACAGAGATAACAAATTAGCAAAGACGATTATTTACAATTTAAATCCTGCTGATAATGAATTGATGGGCACGATGATTGGGAATTTCAACGACGGGAGCGTTGCCGGAAAAATTCAATTTGGAAGCGCTTGGTGGTTCTTAGATCAGAAAGATGGAATGGAAAGACAAATCAATGCATTAAGTAGTTTGGGCCTTCTAAGTAGATTTGTAGGCATGTTAACAGATTCTAGAAGCTTCTTATCCTATCCTAGACACGAATATTTTAGAAGAATAGTTTGTAATCTTTTTGGAAATGAAATAGAAGAGGGCGAACTTCCCAATGATATAGCTTGGACTGGAAAAATCATTCAAGACATTTGCTTTAACAATGCGAATCAATATTTTGGCTGGGAGGCTAAGTAGTTGAGAATCCGCGTAGATGTATATATTTGCTTATTATGAAGAAAGTTTTTTGTTTTGGAGAATTATTATTGCGCTTCTCACCTAATTTAAAAAAACAATGGATACAGGAGCATAATATGCCGGTATTTATTGGAGGTGCAGAATTAAATGTAGGCAAAGCATTGGCCAATTGGGGCATCCCTGTAAAATATTGTACAGCTTTGCCAGATCATTATCTTTCAAAAGAAATTATGGAATCCTTGCAAGAGGAGGGCATAGATACTTCTGCTATTTTATTAAGTGGTGAACGCATCGGTACTTATACTTTACCAATGGGTGCGGATCTAAAAAATGCAGGTGTAATTTATGATCGTGCCTACTCCTCGTTTTCTTTTTTAAAAACAGGGATGATCAACTGGGAGCAAGTATTAGAGGGATATGATTGGTTTCATTTTACGGCCATTAGTCCTTCGTTAAATCCAAATATCGTTGCAGTTTGCGAGGAGGCATTGCAATTTGCTACTAAAAAAGGCATGACCATCTCTGTGGATTTAAATTACAGAGCAAAATTATGGCAGTATGGTAAAAAGCCTGTAGAAGTAATGCCTGCATTAGCCAAGTATTGTCATGTAATAATGGGTAATATTTGGAGTGCACACCAATTATTAGGCACACAATTAGATCCTGCATTGAACGAGCCTTGTGAAAAAGAATTTTATATAGCACAAGCAGAAAATGTGGCTAAAGAAATTTTAACAACCTATCCAGTTTGCACCACTGTTGCCAATACATTTCGTTTTTCAGAGGGAGATGCGGTTCGTTATTATGCAACACTTACGAATCATGAAAGACATGTGGTTTGCAAGGAACATTTTACCGATATCGTTACCGATAAGGTAGGAAGTGGAGATTGTTTTATGGGAGGTCTTATATATGGAACTTTACAACCTGATTATACAATTGAACAAGTGATAAATTTTGCTGCTAGTGCTGCATTTGGTAAATTGCAGGAAGTGGGTGATTACACTAAACAATCTATACAAATAATCAAGTCTAGATATTAAACAATAAGTATGCATAGTATCGATAAAGTAACTCAACACATGCTCTCGTCAAAATTAATTCCACTTTTTTACGAAAACGATGTAGAGGTAGTTGTAGAGGTGGTTAAAGCTTTATATGCCGGTGGCATTAGAACCATCGAGTTTACACATAGAGGTATAAACGCGCTAGAAAATTTTAAAGCATTAGTAGCTTTAAAAAATGAAATGCCTAATTTATTTTTAGGTATAGGTACTATAAAAAACGAAGTAGATGCCAAAAGCTATATTGATGCTGGGGCTGATTTTTTAATTAGTCCAGTATTTGATGCATCCGTTGCTGATATAGCTTATTTACATAAGGTTTTATGGATACCAGGTTGCATGACACCTACCGAAATTCACAATGCACAAGTTGCTGGTTGTAATATTGTTAAGTTATTTCCAGGCAATGTATTAGGGCCTGGCTTTATCGAAGCCATTAAACCATTATTTAGCGATATTCATTTTCTTGTTACTGGTGGAGTGGATGCAACTGAACAAAGTATCCTATCTTGGTTCAAAGCAGGAGCGGCTGGTGTTGGATTGGGCAGTAAATTAATCACTAAAAATGTGTTGGCGACAAAACAATACGCCGAATTAACAGCAACAACGAAACAATTATTATCAATTGAAGGATTAAAATAATA